>NZ_QUDZ01000005.1:169381-255657 GCF_003477765.1 Eubacterium sp. AF34-35BH | reverse complement strand
CAACAGCCATATTAATTTAACATACTTATTTATGTTTGTCAACAACTTTTTTATTTTTTTAAAGTTTTTTCTGTCGACTAACAGATTTAAGTTGTTTGGCACCCACTCTTTGCGAGTGCATGAGATATACTACCATCTTTGGATACACCTGTCAACAACTTTTTTCATTTTTTTTCATTTTTTTTAATTTATCTCTATTCAGGCTCTATTCAATGCCTGTTTAGTAGCTCTTTAGCTTGTATTGGTGTGCTTTTAAATTTTTAACTGTTTTAATCTTCTTAATTTTTTATTCATTATCAATTTATCTTCTATTATTAGTTTTATATTTACAAAACATTTATCAAATATCTTTTTTATTCTTTATATAACTTCTTACTTTTGATATATTTCGGTTTAACATATCAAAATCTATGGAGCCATCTTTTTGGAATGCTGTAGATTCTATTGTATAGTCTCCTTTGTATCCAATGTTGTTTATGAAATCAAAAAATTTGTTAAAGTTCACAATGCCCTCACCTACAGGTAATGTTTTAAGTTTGCTCCACTCCATATAACCGCCATTATAATCATTTATATGTAAATGCTTTATGTTGTTTTCCCATAATTTTTTATTTTGATTTTCATATATGTCTTCCATTTGATTATGGAAAGCTGCCATTTTCGTATCAAATATTAATTTTGCATCAGGATATTCATTAAGTAGTCTCTTCCAATTACTTAATGGATCATGGTGATTGCAAACTACATTTTCTATGTATAAATCTATTTCATTTTCTTCAGCTATTTTTATTAATTCTCCATAGCCTTTTATGTTATTTTCTATTGTAGTATCTGAATATATTCCATCCCATAGATGCATTACCATTCTTTTTGCACCGATTTCATTTGCAATTTTACAATTTACTTTGAATTTTTCTTTGGCTGTATAAAAATTACCGTCTGCATTTTTTCCTAAATCTTCGCCTATGTGCTTTTCGCAGTGCATAACTGGAAATTCAGTTTCACATTTTTTTAATTCTTTCAATAAATTAGGAACCTTGTCATACCATGTGCTATACATCATAAATTCAAATCCATCACTATTTATGTTTGGCACACATTTTTTTATTAATGAAAAATCACGATTATTAGGCATTCCTATTAATGCTCCTGTAGAGCATAAAATTTTTTTCATTTTTTCTCCTAAACAAATATCATTTTTTATATTTATAAATTTTATTATATGTAAAAAGCTCAGACAAAACTGTCTGAGCTTTAAACGGAGAAGGAGGGATTTGAACCCTCGCGCCGCGCAAACGACCTACACCCTTAGCAGGGGCGCCTCTTCAGCCACTTGAGTACTTCTCCTTGCCTGATTATTTATCAGTATTTAATTACGCACTTCGCAGTGCATTTGTTATTATAATATAGGTGTTTTTATTTGTCAAACACTATTTTTCTTTTTCAACTCTTTGTAAATTTCTATACACACTCTTTTATCTTTGCTTCTATTCTTTCCTTAACTGTTTTTGCAATTTCCACTGTTGTTAAGTCTTTGTAGTCGTCATAATATAAAGGCTCAAGGTAATGAATTTGCACATCTACTTCTGATGTATCTTTTATGTCAAAAGGTTTGAAAGAGTCTATAAGTGCTACCGGAACAATTGGAGCTTTGGCTTTTGTGGCACTTTTAAAAGAACCACCTTTAAAATCTCCCGGTATATTTCCGTTTTTGCTTCTTGTTCCTTCAGGAAATATTATATAGTTTCTGCCTTGTTTTATTCCTTCTGTCATTTCTTTTATTATTTTCATTGCCTGACGTGGGTCATCTCTGTCCAATGCTTTTGCATCAAGTGCTTTTATTACCTGCTTTAGCAAGATTACGTCTTCCAAATCTTTTCTAATTACAAAAGATGTTGGTCTTTCATGTGTATCACAAATAAGCAGGACGTCAAATAAGCCCTGATGATTTGGTGTTAAGATGTATCCGTTTTCTTTTGGAAGATTTTCAAGTCCTGTGCATGTTATGTTTACATGAGCATATTTATTTACTCTGTGACATACATCGTGAACCTTTTTGTATCTTTCATCAATTGTGTATTTGTTCTCTTTGCCGGCTAATTTTATTTGATGAAAAAGCCAGGGAACTTTATAAAATCTTCGTGTTACTAAATATGCAATTCTATTTACTTTCATGAATATGTTCCATTCTTTTTATTATTATGCTGATTATTATACTGGTTATTATCTTTAACAATATTTTTAATGTCAAAATATTCCAATAATAATTACACTTTTTTGTAGTTGCTACTGCCCTTAGATTTCTTTATATTCTTCTATAGCTGTTTCGTATAAGTTATTTCCTTCGCTGTCAATTACAACTATTGCAGGAAAATTTTCCACATAAAGTTTTCTTATAGCCTCTGTTCCTAAATCGTCATAAGCTACAACTTCACTTTTCTTTATGGATTTTGATAAAATTGCACCTGCTCCACCTACTGCAGCAAAGTATACACAATTATTTCTTACTACTGCGTCAATTACTTCTTTTGAACGTTTGCCTTTTCCAATCATGCCTTTTAAACCTAAATCCAAAAGCTTAGGGGCATACTTATCCATTCTACTTGCCGTTGTAGGACCGGCTGAACCAATTGGTCTGCCTTCTCTTGCCGGTGATGGTCCCATATAATAAATAATATTGTTGTTCATTTCAATTGGTAACTGCTCGCCTTTTTCTAATGCTTCCCACATTCTTTTGTGTGCAGCATCTCTTGCAGTGTAAATAGTTCCTGTTATATATACATAATCTCCTGCTCTTAATTCTTTTGCAACTTCATCAGAAATTGGAGCTTTTATATTATTGTCCATTTAATTCTCCTTTAAAACTATTATTACATCTAATAAGCTTTGATTCTATTCGCTAAAGTATATTAGTCTTTAATTATATTGTTCTTGTTACGTGTCTGTTTACATGACAGCAAATATTTATTGCAACTGGTAAACCTGCAATATGTGTAGGATATGTTTCCACATTTACAGCAAGTGCTGTCTGAGTTCCACCTAAGCCTCCCGGACCAATACCTAATTTGTTTATTTTAGTTAACAACTCTTCTTCCATTTCTTTTACGTATGGAATTTTAGAGCTACTGTCGGCTGGACGTGCTAAAGCTTTTTTAGCCAAAATTGCACACTTTTCAAAAGTTCCACCCACGCCTACACCTACTACCATCGGCGGACATGCATTTGGACCTGCATCTTTTACTGCTGTAAGGACAGCATTTTTTACACCTTCTATTCCGTCGGCAGGTTTTAACATAAATACTCTACTCATGTTTTCGCTTCCAAAACCTTTTGGTGCAATTGTTATTTTCACATTTTCGCCAGGTACGATGCTGTAATGGATTACCGCCGGAGTATTATCCTTTGTGTTTTCTCTTAAAATTGGATCTTTTACTACTGATTTTCTTAAAAATCCATCCACGTATCCTTCTCTAACTCCCTGATTAATTGCATCTTCAATATTCTCGCCTACAATATGTACGTCCTGACCAATTTCAATAAAAACAACTGCCATGCCTGTATCCTGACAGATTGGTATCATGTCCTCACCTGCAATTTTCAGGTTTTCATCTAATTGCTCAAGAATCTGACATCCTAATGGTGATTTTTCATTTTTTCTTGCATTATCAAATACTTTTTTCATATCAGGTGATAGGAAATGATTTGCTTCTATACACATTTCCTTTATATTTTTGGTTATTTCTTCTGAATGGACCTCTCTCATTTTATGTAATTCTCCTTTGTTATTAACATTCCCTTGAAAAAACTTAATAGTTATTAGTTTTAATTAACATTATAATTATCAAACGATTATAAATAGCTTAGTTTAGAAGTTTAATAATACATTGTTAATTTAATTATGTGTGTTTTTATTTTGTATTTCAAAAAAGAAGCGACATAATGCCGCTTCTTTTCAAACATTTGGCATTTTGAATTATTCATTTTCAGAATTTTCTTCATCTGTTTCTTCTGAATTTTCAGCCTCTAATCTTTCAGCTTCTTCTGCATCTGCCTGAGTTACACTTTCTTTTACTTTTGTAATGCTTGCAACGACAATATCATCTTTGTTTCCGGTATTCATAAGCTTAACGCCTAAAGTTACTCTACCTAAAACTGAAATATCATCTACAAACATTCTGATTACAATACCTTCGTTCGTAATCATCATTATTTCGTTGCCATCATTAACAGCCTTTGCTCCAACAACTTCACCTGTTTTTTCTGTAATCTTGTAGCACTTAACACCTTTACCGCCACGATTCTGTAATTTGAATTCAGTAAATGGTGTACGTTTACCCATTCCGTTTGCTGAAACAATAAGAATATATTCTCCTTCTGTGTCAATTTGCATTGAGATAACTTCATCGTTACCTTTAAGTTCAATACCTCTAACACCCATTGCTGAACGACCTGTTTCTCTAACGTCTGTTTCACGGAACTTAATTCCCTGACCATTCTTTGTAACAAGCATAATGTTATGTGTGTTATCTGATATTGTCACATCAATTAATTCATCACCTTCACGTAAAGTTATAGCCTGTATACCACTCTTACGAATATTAGTATATGCATTAATAGGTGTTTTCTTAATTGTTCCATTCTTTGTAGCCATAATGAGATACTTGTTATCTTCAAATTCTCTCATCTGGACCATTGCAGAAATCTTTTCTCCAGGCTGTAGCTGTAATAAGTTTACAATAGCCATGCCTCTGGCAGTTCTTCCTGCTTCCGGAATTTCGTAGCCTTTTAATTTGTATATACGACCTGTATTTGTAAGGAATAAAATATAGTCGTGAGTTGAAACCATAAACATGTCTTTCATAAAATCATCATTTATAGTTTGCATTCCCTTAATACCCTTACCACCACGGTTCTGTGCCTTAAAGTTATCCACAGTCATTCTCTTTATGTAGCCTAAATTAGTCATTACAATAACTGTATCTTCTTCAGGAATTAAATCTTCATCGTCCATATCAATGTCGATACCGATCTTTGTTCTTCTATCATCACCGAACTTGTCTCTGACAATTTCAATTTCTTCTTTAATAACAGTTAAAAGTTTATTTTCATCTGCAAGTATAGACTTTAAGTAAGCTATCTTTTCCATTAATTCCTTGTATTCATTTTCAAGGTCTTCTCTTGCTAAACCTGTTAACTGTCTGATTCTCATATCAACAATAGCCTGTGCCTGAGCATCTGATAAACCAAATCTTTCAGATAATTTTGCCTTGGCATCTGCTGTTGTTCTTGAATTTCTAACAATCTGAATAACTTCATCAATATTATCAAGTGCAATTAATAAGCCCTCAATAATATGAGCACGTTCTTCAGCTTTATTTAATTCAAATTTTGTACGACGTGTAACAACATCCTTCTGGTGTTTTAAATATTCATCTAACATCTGAAGTAAATTAAGAACTTTTGGTTCTCCGTTTACTAACGCAAGCATTATTACACCAAATGAATCCTGTAACTGTGTATGTTTATACAACTGATTTAAAATTACATTTGCATTTGCATCACGACGCACTTCAATAACTACACGTGTACCTTCCTGATCTGATTCGTCACGAAGGTCAGTGATACCATCAATTCGCTTTTCTTTTACTAAACTTGCAATCTTTTCAACAAGTTTTGCTTTATTTACCATGTATGGAAGTTCAGTAACAACAATTCTGCTCTTACCATTATCCATTGTTTCAATTTCAGAGACTGCACGCGTTTTTATTTTTCCACGACCTGTTCTGTAAGCTTCTTCAATTCCTTTTCTACCAAGAATTGTAGCACCTGTTGGAAAATCAGGTCCTTTTACAATTTCCATGATTTCTTCAATTTCAGTGTCTCTGTTTTCCTGAACTCTGTTATCAATAATCTTAACGATTGCATTAATTGTTTCAGCTAAATTGTGAGGTGGAATACTAGTAGCCATACCTACGGCAATACCACTTGTACCATTAACGAGAAGGTTTGGATATCTTGCAGGTAATACTGAAGGTTCCTTTTCCGTCTCATCAAAGTTAGGTATAAATTCTACAGTATCTTTGTTGATATCTCTAACCATTTCCATGGAAATCTTGCTAAGACGTGCCTCTGTATAACGCATTGCGGCAGCGCCGTCACCATCTTCTGAACCAAAGTTTCCGTGACCATCAACTAATGGATATCTTGTGCTCCAGTCCTGAGCCATATTTACTAATGCTCCGTAAATTGAACTATCACCATGTGGATGGAATTTACCCATTGTATCACCAACGATACGGGCACACTTTCTGTGTGGCTTGTCAGGTCCGTTGTTAAGTTCAACCATTGAATAAAGTACACGTCTTTGTACCGGCTTCAAACCATCTCTAACATCAGGAAGAGCTCTTGCTGCGATTACACTCATGGCGTAATCAATATAAGAGGTTTCCATTGTTTCCTTTAAGTCTACTTCATGAATTCTATCAAATATCTTATCGTCCACTTAATGTTCCTCCTATATATCTAAGTTTTGAACAAACTTTGCGTTTGCCTGAATAAATTCTCTTCTTGGTTCAACATCATCGCCCATAAGAGTTGTAAATGTTAAATCCATTTCTGTTAATGTATCTTCGTTTATTTTTACCTGTTTTAAAATTCTTGTTTCAGGATTCATTGTTGTATCCCAAAGCTGTGATGCATCCATTTCTCCCAAACCTTTGTAACGCTGAATCTTGTTCTGATTGTCACGTCCAATTTCTGTAAGAATCTTATCAAGTTCTGCATCACTGTATGCATAATAATTTTTCTTATTTCTTGTTACCTGATAAAGTGGTGGCATTGCTAAATATACATGGCCATCCTTAATAAGTTCAGGCATAAATCTATAAAAGAATGTAAGCATAAGTGTATCAATATGAGCACCGTCAACATCGGCATCAGTCATAATGATAATCTTGTCATAACGTAATTTGCTAATGTCAAATTCATCATAAATTCCTGTACCAAATGCTGTAATCATTGAACGGATTTCTTCGTTCTGCATAATTCTGTCTAATCTTGCTTTTTCTACATTTAAGATTTTTCCTCGAAGAGGTAATATAGCCTGAGTTGCTCTAACTCTTGCCTTTTTGGCTGAGCCACCGGCAGAATCTCCCTCTACTATAAAGATTTCACATTTTTTTGGATCCTTATCTGAGCAGTCAGATAATTTTCCAGGAAGTGCTGCTACATCTAAAACTGTTTTTCTACGTGTAGTTTCTCTTGCCTGTCTTGCTGCTTCTCTGGCACGCTGTGCAAGTACAGCTTTTTCGCAAATTATTTTTGCCACACCAGGATTCTGTTCAAGAAAGTATGTAAGCTGTTCGCTTACAACACTATCAACGGCAGTTCTGGCTTCACTGTTTCCTAATTTCTGTTTTGTCTGACCTTCAAACTGAGGATCTTCGATTTTTACACTAATGATTGAAGTTAAGCCTTCTCTGAAATCTTCACCTGAAAGATTATCTTCTTTTTCTTTCAAAATCTTATTTTGACGGGCATAGTTATTTAATGTTTTTGTTAAAGCTCTCTTAAAACCTTCAACCTGCATACCACCTTCCGGTGTGTTAATGTTGTTTACAAAGCTGAAAGAATTTTCGTTATATGCATCATTGTGCTGCATTGCCACTTCAACATAAACATTGTTTACTGTGCCTTCACAATATATTACATCTTCATACAAAGGAGTCTTGCCCTTGTTTAAGTAAGTTACAAACTCCTTAATACCACCTTCATAGTGGAATGTTTTTTCAATTGGCTCCTCAGGTCTTACATCTCTTAAAATAATCTTAAGGTTCTTTGTAAGGAACGCAGTTTCTCTTAATCTTGTTTCTAACACGCTATAATCGTAAACTGTGTCTTCGAAAATTGTTTTATCTGGTAAGAACTTTACCTCTGTTCCTGTAAATTCAGGATCGCAATCTCCAATTATTTCAAGTCCACCTAATGCATGACCTCTTTGATATTTTTGGTGATGAATCTTTCCATCACGACATACTTTTACTTCAAGCCATTCTGATAAGGCATTTACTACTGACGCACCTACACCATGAAGTCCACCGGAAACCTTATATCCGCCTCCACCAAACTTTCCTCCGGCATGGAGCACTGTAAATACCAACTCTATTCCTGATTTTCCTGTTTTTGTATTAATACCTGTAGGAATTCCACGGCCGTCATCTTTTACTGTAATTGAATTATCTTCATTTATCTGCACATCAATTGTATCGCAGTATCCGGCTAAAGCTTCATCTACTGCATTATCAACAATTTCATAAACCAAATGATGAAGACCTCTTAAAGATGTTGAACCAATATACATTCCCGGCCTTTTTCTAACTGCTTCAAGTCCTTCTAAAACCTGAATCTGATCTGCTCCATACTCATTTTCTACATTTGTGTTGTTACCCATTAGTAACTCCTTTCAGTTAAACTGTCTTTTCTTCTACTTTTCCTTCTGTTACCTGGAAAACCTTATTTATTTTAAATCTGTTTTCTATAAATTCATCTAACCCGGTACATGTAATAATAGTTTGAATATCATCAATGCTGTTAAGTAAATGATTTTGTCTCTCTGAATCAAGTTCCGACAAAACATCATCAAGTAACAATACCGGTGTATCATTTATTAGATTCTTTACTAACTCTAATTCTGCTAACTTTAGAGATAAAGCAATTGTTCTTTGCTGTCCCTGACTTCCATAAATTCTGATATTCTTGTCGTCATTAAAAAATAACAAATCATCTTTATGTGGACCAATGGATGTTGACTTATACTTAATATCTCTGTCTCTGTTTTCTTCAAGTTGCCTTAATAAATCTTCTGCCTCACAATTTTTGTTATAAACAATATTAATATCTTCCAATCCACCTGTAAGTTGTTTGTGTATTGGTTTAATTATCTCGTTTATTTTTTCTATAAAGTTGGTTCTTCTTTCAATAATTTTTGAACCATACTGTGCTAATTGTCCATCCCAAACATCAAGTGTCTGCTTTAGTTCTGGTTTAAAATAAATATCTTTTAATAATTTATTTCTTTGAGCAATAATTTTGTTATAGTTGGTTAAATTATAAACATATATTTTGTCTAACTGGCACAATTCCATATCTACGAACTTTCTTCTCTCCGATGGACCTTTCTTGATAATTTCCAAATCCTCTGGAGAAAAAATAACAACATTAAAAAGCCCAAAAAGTTCACTTGCCTTTTTTATTGGTATTCCATTTATGGCAATACCCTTTGTTTTATTCTTGCGCAAATGAATATCTATTCTCTGTTCCCTGTTGTTCTTTTCCAAATATAACTTAATGTGTGCCTCACCTGAATCTAAGTTAATTAATTCAGCGTCCCTATTAGTTCTATGAGACTTTGTAGTGCTGCAAACATATATTGATTCTAATATATTTGTTTTTCCCTGGGCATTGTTGCCATATAAAATATTTGTTTTTTCATCTAAATCAAGTTTCAATAATTTGTAATTTCTAAAATTACTTAATTCTACTTTTTTTACAATCATTACTTAACTAAAACCACAGTTCCTTCAAATTCAAATGTATCTCCAGGGTAAAGTTTCTTACCTCTTCTTGTATCAACTTCACCGTTCACTTTTACCTGTCCATCCTGAATTAAGAATTTTGCATCCACACCAGAACCAACAATGCCTGCTAATTTCATAGCCTGGCCTAATTTTATAAAATCATCTTTTATAGTAATACTCAAATCTTCCATTTTTATCCAAATTATTCAGTGCTGAATAATATTCCTTTCTTGTCTTAGTCTGATTGTGACTTTTACTGAACTACAGGAAGAACAATGTAAATATAGCTTCCCTCTTCATCTTTAATAAAACATGGAGCTTTAGGGTTAGTAAAGAACATGCTTACTTCTTCCTGATCTAAAACTTTCAAAATATCAATAAGGAACTTAGGGTTAAAGCTTATTAATAAATCGTCTCCATCCTTTGTAATTGGAATACTTTCATCCATTGAACCTATAAATGTATTAATAGTTAATTCCATTTCTGTATCTTTCATTGATAAGAATACAGGTTTCTTGTCTCCTTCTTTTATCAAAAGAGTTGCTCTGTCTATACAATCAGCCATTTCTTTCTTGTTAATTGTAATTCTTGTTTTGTAATCATTGCTAATCATCTTGTCTGTATCAAAGAAGTTAGTTGATTCAATTAATCTTGAAACTACAATAGTGTCATCGAATTCAAAAAGAATATGATTTGAAGTAAAGTAAATATTTACATCATCATCTACTCCACCATTTAAAATTTTACTGATTTCATTAAGTGATTTACCTGGAACTAATACTTTGTAATTTCCATAGTTTTCTTTTAGTTCAATATTTCTAATTGCAATACGGAATTTATCTAAAGCTACAACTTTAAGCTTACTTCCGTTTACTTCAAATAATTCACCTGTAAGTAATTTATTTTTTTCAGCATCATTAATTGCGAAACTTGTTTGTCTGATAATTTCCTTTAATGAAAACTGTGAAATAGTAATCTTGTCTTTCTTTTCAATAACAGGTAGATATGAGAAATCTTCTGCTGACTTTATGAGAATGTTAAACTTAGCATTTTCACATGTAATATTAGCAGTACTTTCATCCTTTACTTCTATAGTTACATCATTGTCCGGAAGCTTTCTTACGATTTCTGAAAAAATCTTTGCATCAATAGCAATGCTTCCTGCTTCAGCAATTTCACCTTGTACTGTAGTCTCAATACCAAGTTCCATATCATTAGCAGTAAATTTAATAATACCTTCAGTGGCATCAATAAGGATACATTCTAATATAGACATTGTAGTTTTTGATGAAACAGCTTTCATTACAATGTTAATACCAGTTATCAAATCTGATTTTTTACAAATTAACTTCATGGGTAAATCTCCTTCAAATTTCGTATAAATATATAAATATTAAGATAATAATAATAATAAGGCACGTTAATATGTTAAAAAAACGTTTTAACGCCCTATTTATGGGAAGTTCCTAAAATAATAACATGTTAATAACTCAAATTTAATTAACAACTTCTTAAAAATTATAATCAAAAAGCTATAATAAAAAAATCTGAAATTTCAAGTTATTAATGTACTATTAACGTAGTTATTAACCTAAAATCGGCACTAATTAACAAAGTTACTAACATTAATTAGGATTAATCTTCTTTTTAAGAACTTCAATAGTTGCTTTAATGGAAGGATCTGTTTCCATAGCCTTCTTTATTTCATTATAACCATAGCTAACAGTGGCATGGTTTTTCTTTCTTAGATATTTTGCAATAGTTTCCAGCTTCTCGTCAGTGTAAACTCTGCATAAATACATGCAAACCTGCCTTGGAAAAGCAACATCGCTGCTTCTTTTCTTAGAACAAATGTCAGCTGCTGAAATCTGGTAATGTTCAGCTACTGTATTAATTATTGATTGACAGGTTATTTTTTCTTCAGTAGTGTCTACTTTTAATGTTTCCATTGCAAATTCTTTTGTAATAGGAACACGATTAACTTTTGAAAAAGCTATTACATTATTAAGAGAGCCTTCAAGTTCCCTTACATTGGATACAAAATTAGTAGCAATGTAATCTAAAGCTTCTAATAAATTAGCATTATCTACATCTTCTTTGTCATCAGTAACCTTAATTCCTTTAGAAAGGGCATGCTTCTTTAAGATAGCCATACGTGTTTCATAGTCAGGACTGTGTATATCTACAGTAAGTCCCTGCTGGAAACGAGTTGTAAGTCTATCTGCAATATCTTCTATTTCATTAGGTTTTCTGTCTGATGTAAAAACAATCTGTTTATGTTTTAAGAATAATTCATTGAAAATGTTGAATAATTCTTCCTGTGTTCTATCTTTTCCTGATATAAATTGAATATCATCAATTAATAAAACATCAACGTTTCGATATTTCTTTCTAAATTGAATAATTTCGTCCTGGTCTTTCTTTTGTTTACCAAGCAAATCAACAATTTCATTAGTAAAAGATTCTGTTGTAGTATACAAAACCTTAGAATTAGGATTTGACTTAAGTACATAGTTACCAATTGACTGCATAAGGTGTGTCTTACCTAAACCAACCCCTCCAAATATAAATAATGGATTGTGGGCTTCACCCGGTGAGTCTGCAACGGCAAGTGAAGTTGCCTGTGCAATGGCGTTGTTACCTACTACGAAAGAATCAAAAGTGTATTTCTTGTCCAGGTTAGCTTCTAAAATTCTTCTTTCAAGAATTAAGTCTTCTGAATTGGCTGCGTTTTCTTCGTCGCTTTCGTCAGAAGAGTCTTCTAAAGAAGCATCTCCAGGTAATAAAATCTGTAAATCTGTGTTTTCACCTAAAAAATGGGCAAGGGAAAGTTTAAGAAAATCAAAATATTTCTTCTTAATATATTGTAGTCCACTGCTACCACTATTTCCTGTGAAAACAAGTTTGACTAATCCGTCCTTATAATATTGTACATTTAAGGGTAAAATGAACGTTTCAAAAGTAATATCCTGGATGTCGTATTCTTTTTTTAAATAATCCAATATTTCAGGCCATTTTTCCTTTAAATTATCTAACATATTGTCCTCCTCAAAGTATAAAAAGGCCCAAAAGCCCATATATAAAAATATAATACATCAAAAAGGGCAAATTTTCAATATTACAAAAAAAAAATAAACATATATATTATAATAGGAAGAAAGTAAAAATCTTAAAAAGTTACAAAAATCATAAGAAAACAGCAAAATAACAAAAATTTTTTTTCGACAAATAATGACAATAACTTTTTTACAGTTATTAACATTTGAGATAATAAAATAGAAAAAATACCCAAAAAAAGGCTAAAACAGCAAAAGTTATTAACATGTTATTAACATTTAGTTGATAACTTTTGATAATTACTCCATTTTTCATCATAGTGTGTTAAAGGACATAAAAAAATTAATTTAAAACACTTGAAATTATATGGAAATTGTGGTTTAATCAGTAAATGACTGCGATTATTTTTATTATGGTAATTGTAATGATGTTTTACTATAGAACAGAAAAGGAGGTGCCGTATTATGAAAATGACATTTCAGCCAAAGAAAAGACAGAGATCAAAAGTTCATGGATTCAGAAAGAGAATGAGCACTGCAGGCGGAAGAAAAGTTCTTGCTAGCAGAAGAGCAAAAGGAAGAAAGAAATTATCAGCTTAGGTCACAGATAATGTGACCTTTCTTTATATGCAATTGAGAGGTTGGTGAAATATGAAAATGAAAGATTATACTTCATTAAAAAAGAATATCGATTTTCAAAAGGTATATAAGGAAGGAAAATCAAAAGCTAACAAATATTTAGTAATGTATGTTTTACCAAATGATTTAGGCATTAACAGATTAGGTATATCCGTTAGTAAAAAAGTAGGAAATAGTGTAGTAAGACATCACCTAACCCGCTTAATCAGGGAAAGCTATAGACTAAATAGTAATATGTTCAATAGTAGTTTGGACATAGTCGTAGTAGTGAGAACCACTGCTAGGGACGAAAATTATCATTCATTAGAAAGTGCTTTAATGCACTTAGGAAAGATTCAGAACATCTTGCAGAAAAATACAAACTAAAGAAAGTGTTATTTAGTATAAAGTGAAGTATTATTTAATATTGGACGTAATTAGTTTGGCAGGATGAAGTTCGTAACTAAATGGAAAATAAAGTGCTAATGACTTAGTGAGTAAATATTAGGAATAATGTTATGGATAAGGTTAAGAAAATTTTTAAGAAGATAGGAAAATTTATTAATTTAATTCTTATTGGAATGGTTAGAATTTATAGGAAGTATATTTCACCTATGAAAAGAATGCCATCTTGCAGATACATTCCTACATGTTCTCAGTATGCAATAGAAGCTTTACAAAAATATGGACCCTTAAAAGGATCATATCTTGCAATAAGAAGGATATTGAGATGCAATCATTTCCATAAAGGAGGATACGATCCAGTTCCTTAAAGGAGGATTAAATGGATAATTTGATTATCGCCACTCAGACTGGTGGTATTTTAAAACCATTTGCATGGATTTTAGGAAAAATTCTTGAAGTTTTATATGATGGTTTTGCTTTTTTTGGTATTTATAATATTGGTCTTTTAATTATTGTATTTACTTTTGTAGTTAGAATGCTTATGTTACCAATGACAATTAAGCAGCAGAAATTTACAAAAATGAATTCTGTTATGACACCTGAAATTCAGGCAATTCAGAAAAAGTACAAGGATAAGAAAGATCAACAGTCACAGTTAGCAATGCAGGAAGAAATGAAGGCTGTTTATGATAAATATGGAACATCACCAACAGGTAGTTGTTTACAGCTTATTATTCAGATGCCTATTCTTTTCGCATTATACAGAGTAATTATGAATATACCTGCGTATGTTCAGCCTATTAAAGAATTATATGCTTCTGTAATCACAAGTTTAAATGCATCACAGATGAGCCAGTTCTTTGGTATTAACACAGCAGGTTCAAAGTTAAAAGCTTCACAGATTACACAGTGTATTGATGCTTTAACAGGATATTCATCAAGAACTAAAGGTGCTATTAATTTGGCAAAGGGTGTTGATGCAAGCAATGTTTTATCAGCTTCATCAAACACAAGTGCTGTGGACAAGATTAACAGTCTTAACAGTTTCTTTGGTTTAAACCTTGGCATATCACCAAGTGCAATGTTTAAGGCAGGAACAGTAACATTAATCGTTGCTTTAATTATTCCTATTCTTGCCGGTATATTCCAGTTATTAAGTGTACAGCTTTCACAGAAAATCAATGGTGTTGCAAGTACACAGGATAATCCAATGGCAGGCTCTATGAAGGCAATGAATATTATGATGCCATTATTCTCAGTATATATGTGCTGGATTTTATCAGCAGGTATCGGTTTATACTGGATGGCAGGTTCGTTGATTATGATGCTTCAACAGGTAATCATTAATCTGTATCTGGGTAAGATGGATGTAAATGATATTATAGAAGCAAATAGGGAAAAGGCAGCTGAAAAAGCAGAAAAGAGAAAAGCAAAGCAGGGAATTTACAGAGAACAGGTTTTACAGGCTTCAAAAACAAATACAAGAAGCGTTCAAAGTAGTTCAAACATGACTGCAGCTGAAAAAGAAGAAAAAATCAGAAAATCAAAAGAAAATGCAAAGGCCGGTTCATTGGCTGCAAAAGCTAATATGGTCAGTGATTATAATAAGAAACACAGCAAATAGAGGTAATAAAGATGGAATATGTAGAATATAAAGGAAAAAACGTTGACGAAGCAATTACTAATGCATGCGTCGCTCTAGGTATTGCAGCTGATAAACTTGATTACGATGTTGTAGAAAAAGGTTCAAACGGTTTTTTAGGATTTGGTAGTAAACCTGCTATTATTAAAGCTAGAAAAAATGAATCAGTAGAAGACATTGTAACTGAATTTTTAAACAAAGTTTTCAGTGCAATGGAACTTACAGTTAAGTTAGACATTAAAGTTGAAGAAGGTGAAAAGGAAAACACAATCAACATTAATGTAATTGGTGATGATATGGGAATTCTCATTGGTAAGAGAGGACAAACACTTGATTCATTACAGTATCTTGTAAGCCTTGTAGTAAACAAGGAAAGCGATAAGTTTAACAGAGTTAAGCTTGATACTGAAAACTATAGAGAAAGAAGAAAAGCAACACTTGAAAATCTTGCTAGAAATATTTCTTTAAAAGTTAAGAGAATTAAGAAACCTGTAGCATTAGAGCCAATGAATCCTTATGAAAGAAGAATTATTCATTCAGCTTTACAAAATGATAAGTTCTGTACTACAAAGTCAGAGGGCGAAGAACCTTACAGACACGTAGTAGTAATGCTTAAGAAGAGAAACAATAACAGATAATTTGTTTTAAATAACCTGTTAGGTTAAGTTGGGATATACCTGATTAAACCTGACAGGTTTTTTTATGTAATAAGAAATTCCTTCAGAATTTCTTATTACATAAAAAACGTTCCACTATGGATGCACCCTGCGTAAATGGAAAAATGTTGCTAAATAGGCACGCGCTGGTTGCGTAGAATGTTGCAAGGGACATTCTTTTTACCCTTTTTATAATAATGAGAATGTGGTATACTCTTACATTAGGTAATTATGCAATTATAAATAATATTAATTTAAGGTGATTTATGAAGATTACAGATACAATTGCGGCTATCTCAACATCAACAGGTAATTCGGGTATTGGAATTATTCGTGTTAGCGGAGACGAAGCCATTGAAATAGTTGATAAAATTTTTAAGTCAAATAAAGAAGGAAAGAGATTAATTAATGTTAAATCTCATACAGTTAATTACGGAAATATTGTAGATGGGGAAAAGGTTCTTGATCAGGTTTTAGTTCTTGTAATGAAAAATCCACATTCATATACAGGTGAAGATACAGTAGAAATTGACTGTCATGGTGGTATGTTGATTTTGAAAAAAGTTTTGGATTTAGTAATTAAGAATGGTGCTAAGTCAGCTGCACCAGGTGAATTTACTAAAAGAGCTTTCTTGAATGGCAGATTAGATTTGTCTCAGGCTGAGGCTGTTATGGATTTAATCAATTCTCAAAATGATTTTGCGTTAAACAGTTCCATTGAACAGTTAAAGGGTGGAGTTTCTAAAAAAATTAAAGAAATTAGAAGTGATGTGATTTACCATATTGCTTTTATTGAGTCAGCATTAGATGATCCGGAACATATTAGTCTTGATGGATACGATAATGAAATTTCTGAAATGATTAATAAGAATATAAGCAAGATAAAGAAAATGATAGATACTTTTGACAATGGTAGAATAATGAAGGAAGGTATAAAAACTGTTATTTTAGGTAAGCCAAATGCAGGAAAGTCTTCACTTCTTAACCGAATGTTAGGAGAAGAACGTGCCATTGTAACGGATATTGAGGGAACAACAAGAGATACCTTAGAAGAAAATATTAACTTAAATGGTTTGTCTTTGAAAATTATTGATACTGCAGGTATTAGAAATACTGATGATAAAGTTGAGCAGATTGGTGTAAATAAGGCTAAAGAGATTGCCGAAGGTGCAGACCTTATTATTTATGTAGTTGACGGTTCAAAAGACATAGATGAAAATGACAAGGAAATATTAGAAATTATAAAAAATAAAAAAGTTATTGTTTTATTAAATAAGACTGATATTGATCGCGTTGTGGACATAGAACAATTAAATGAAATACCTAAAGAGGATATTATTGAATTTTCAGCAAAAGCTGGTTTGGGAATGGATGAACTTGAAGAAAAAATAAAAGATATGTTTTATTCAGGTGAGATTACTTTTAATGACCAGGTTTACATTACAAATGCAAGACACAAAGAAGCATTAGAAAATTCTTACAATAGTTTGCTGAAAGTCAAAGAGTCTGTTGATGCAGGCATGCCGGAAGATTTTTATTCAATAGATTTGATGGATGCTTACGAACAACTGGGACTTATAATTGGAGAAAGCGTAGAAGATGATTTAGTAAATGAGATTTTCTCAAAATTCTGTATGGGAAAATAATAAATTTAGTGAAGAGAAGAGAGAAGAAATGTTAAAGATTGAAAAAAATTATGATGTAGTAATAATTGGTGCAGGACATGCAGGTTGTGAAGCTGCTTTGGCATCAGCTAGACTTGGACTTGATACTATAGTTTTTACGGTAAGTGTAGACAGTATCGCACTTATGCCATGTAATCCTAATATTGGTGGAACATCTAAAGGACATTTAGTTAGAGAAATAGATGCTTTAGGTGGAGAAATGGGTAAAAATATTGATAAAAGTTTTATTCAATCTAAAATGCTTAACAAGTCAAAAGGACCGGCTGTGCATTCACTTAGAGCACAGGCTGATAAACAGAATTATACTAGAGAAATGAGACACACTCTGGAAAATACAGATAATTTAACTATTAAACAGGGAGAAGTTTCAGAATTAATAGTTGAAGATGGTGTTATTAAGGGCGTTAAAACTGTATCAGGTGCAACTTATTATGCAAAAGCAGTAGTTTTAGCTACAGGTGTATACTTGAAATCAAAGTGTATTTACGGTGATGTTTGTGAATATACTGGTCCTAACGGACTTATGGCAGCAAATCATTTATCAGATTCTTTAGTTGCTAACGGAATTAAGATGAGAAGATTCAAAACAGGTACACCTGCCAGAGTAGATAAACGTTCAATTGATTTTTCAAAAATGGAAGAACAGTTTGGAGATGAAAGAATTGTTCCATTTTCGTTTTCAACAGATCCGGAAAGTATTCAAAAAGAACAGGTTTCATGTTGGTTGACTTATACAAATGAAAAAACACATGAAATTATAAGAGATAACATTGACAGATCACCTTTATTTTCAGGTATGATTGAGGGAACAGGTCCAAGATACTGCCCTTCAATTGAAGATAAGGTTGTTAAGTTTGCTGATAAAAACAGACATCAGGTGTTTATTGAGCCTGAAGGACTTTATACAAATGAAATGTATTTAGGTGGTATGTCATCATCACTTCCTGAAGATGTTCAGGACGCAATGTATCACACAGTACCAGGACTTGAAAATGCCAAAATAGTTAGAAATGCGTATGCAATAGAATATGATTGTATTGATTATGGTCAGTTACTTCCAAATTTGGAGTTCAAAACAATAAAAGGTTTGTTTAGTGCAGGTCAGTTTAATGGAAGTTCAGGCTATGAGGAAGCTGCAGCTCAGGGTATTGTTGCCGGAATTAATGCTGCAAGATTTGTTCAGGGAAAAGAAGGCATTGTTATTGACAGATCACAAGGTTATATTGGTGTGTTAATTGATGATTTGGTAACTAAAGAAAGCCATGAACCTTATAGAATGATGACTTCAAGAGCTGAATACAGATTACTACTTAGACAAGATAATGCTGATTTAAGATTATCTAAGTTAGGATATGAAATAGGTCTTGTTCCAAAGGAACGTTATGATTATATTTGCAGAAAAGAAGAGTTAATAGAAGAAGAAATTAACAGACTTGAAAATTATAAAATTGGAGCAGCAAAAGAAAATCAGGATATCTTGGCAGATTTAGGTAGTTCATCATTAAAAACAGCAACTACCTTAGCTGAATTAATAAGAAGACCGGAGCTTGACTATGAAAAGATTGCTCCATTAGATAAGGAAAGACCTGAATTGTCATATGATGTAAAAGAACAGGTTAATATAAATATTAAGTATAATGGATATATCGAAAGACAAAAGAAACAGGTTAAAAACTTTAAAAAGCTTGAAAACAAAAAAATTCCTGAAAACTTTGACTACACAAAGGTAAATAGTTTAAGAAAAGAAGCTGTACAGAAGCTGGAATTCTATAAACCATTAAGTATTGGTCAGGCTTCACGTATTTCAGGGGTTTCTCCTGCAGATATTTCAGTGTTGTTAATTCATATGGAACAACATAAAAGTAAGTAATTGTTTTTTATAGAGTAATAAGTTAATATAGTGATTGATAAATGTATTTAAATAATATTATTTAAATACATTTATTTATGTAAAGAGTTATCGAAAGTTAATTAGAATATATTAATAAGTAATTGGATAATTAGATGAATATGTAAATGAGTAAATAAATGAGTAAATGTATGAGTAAGTATATGAGTGTGTATATGATTATATAAATGAGTGTATGAATACAGTAATATATGAACATATATAACATTTAGAAATATATAATATGTAATTTAATTTAATGTATTTATTTGGATGCAATAAAAATTTAGGAGATTATATGAACGGCAAAGAATTGTTAATTGATGGAATAGAAAAGATTGGATTAGAAATAAGTGAAGAACAAGCTAACCAGTTTATGAAATACTATGAAATGCTAATAGAAACTAATAAGGTTATGAATCTTACAGCAATTACAGAATTAGATGAAGTAATAATAAAGCATTTCATTGATAGTTTATTAGTTGCAAAGAAAATTAACGTAAATAATTTTGATTCACTAATAGATGTAGGAACCGGTGCAGGTTTTCCAGGTATTCCAATTAAGATTATGTTTCCTGAAATTAGAGTGGTGTTATTGGATTCATTAAATAAAAGATTAAAGTTTTTAAATAATGTAATTGATGAATTAGGCTTAAAAAATATAACAACTGTTCATGGGAGAGCTGAAGATATTGCACATATGGATGAATATAGAGAAAAATTTAGCTTATGTGTGTCAAGAGCCGTAGCTAATTTATCAACTTTATCTGAATATTGTATTCCATTTATAAATGAGAGTGGAATATTTATAAGTTACAAGTCTGAATTCAGTGAAGAAGAAACTGATAATGCAAAAAAGGCTATAAAAGTTCTTGGTGGAAAGATTGAAGACACTTATATTGAAGAATTACCACATTCTGATATTAATAGGAGTTTTGTTGTAATAAAAAAAGAGCGTTCTACATCTAATAAATACCCAAGAAAAGCAGGTGTACCATCAAAGAAACCAATAAGATAAGGAGAAAATAGTGACAAAAGATTATCTGTTTAATAGAAAAAGCAAATTACAAGAAAAATTAAAGATATATGAAGATAAATTAAATGATAATATGTATTCAATTGTTGAGTCTAAAAATAAAATAGACCATTTAGAATCAATGGTTGATGAAGCTTCTGAAATCTTTTCCGTACGAGGAAGAGGTGATAGTGGTTTAAATAATCAGGAAATTAACCAGTTAGAAGTACATATATCATCATATTTAACTGAAAATGATTGTTTAAAAGATAAAATTAGCAAATTATCCAATGAAATCAGTATAATTGATACCTGTTTAGAAGAAATATCGAATGTTTCACGTGAAACATTTGATATAAAAGAAACTAAATTATATGAAAGAAAAGAAAATAATACTGTTAAAAGTAGTATACATACTAATCTGAATATAGACAATAATAAAATTATTGATAATTTGGCAGAAAGTTTAAATCTTATAGAAATTGATAAATATAAAGCCAAAGATAAAATACGGGAAGTAATAAATATGTTAGAAAAATAAGATGTTTCACGTGAAACATCTTATTTTTATGTCAAATGAAGCTGTTTATAAGTAGTATAACATTAAAATATTATATAATAGGTGTAAGCTAATATAAAATAATAGTTTTAAACTTTACTCCGGGGTAAGATTCAGAATAAAAATAATGAATATGTAATATTTAGTGCAATGTGGATAAGAAACTTCCTTTTCGCACTATAATAGATATTTAAATTATCTTCTAAATCATATAAATAACATACATATAAAAAAAAATAAGTATATATTGTAAAAAATATAGAAATACTATCAAATCATCTATAAATAACTATTTATTATTAAAAAACTGCAAATATTGAATGTTTCACGTGAAACATTCAATATCTATGTATAAATACAAAATCAATTATATAGATATTGTTAAATTTAATGTGAATCAATAAAATATAAAAAATGTAAGAGATGTATATACAAATATAATAATATAAATATAAATAGATAAATAAATAAATATAAATACATATAAATATATACAGATATCTAATATATATAAGTGGATTAGATACGAGAAAATATAAAAAAATGTTTCACGTGAAACATTTTGGAAAAAATACAGTTAAAAATATATAATAGATGCCAAAAGGAACTAATTAATCTTACAAATATATAGAAAAGCGTATATTATTGTGGTAAAATAGCTAAATGGGGAAATTTGACTTAAAAATAAGAAAGAAAGGCATTAGTTATACTAATGATAGATAGAGAATGGGTAAAATTATTGCAATTGCAAATCAAAAAGGTGGTGTAGGCAAAACAACTACAGCAATTAATCTATCTTCTTGTTTAGCAGAGAATGGAAAAAAAGTATTATTAGTTGATATAGATCCGCAGGGAAACGCAACAAGTGGAGTTGGAATAGTAAAACAGAATCTTGAAAATACAATATATGAGTTATTTTTGGGAGAATGCACTATTTCTGAGTGCTTAACACAAAGTGTAGTGGAAAACTTAAACGTTTTACCTTCAAATGTTAATTTATCAGGGGCAGAAATTGATTTGATAGGCGTTGATGGAAGAGAATTTATATTAAAAGAGACTTTAGAGATGGTGAGAGATCTTTATGAATATATAATTATTGACTGTCCTCCATCTTTAAATATTTTAACTGTTAATGCCATGGCGGCAGCTGATTCAGTTATAGTTCCAATTCAGTGCGAATATTATGCATTAGAGGGATTGTCTCAATTAATACATACTATTAATCTGATTCAAGAGAGATTAAACGAGAATCTCGAAATAGATGGTATTGTATTCACAATGTTTGATAAAAGAACTAATTTATCAACAGAAGTTATTGAAAATGTTAAAGAAAACATACAAATTAAGATTTATGATACTGTAATACCAAGAAATGTTAGATTAGCAGAAGCACCAAGCTATGGATTACCAATTCATATGTATGATGGTAAATCGGCTGGAGCTATTGCTTATAACAATCTGGCATTGGAAGTTATAGCAGAAGAATAATTTATCAGTTTTTATTATATTATATTACATTATTATTTCGTATTATAGTATAGAAGTTTTTATAAAAAGAAGGTTGAAAAATTATCAAAATATGATCATAAATATAGAAATTATATGGTAAAATGTTAATAAAAAATATGTACATATATAAAATTACAAGTAAATGTTCGTTTGTTTATCTATTTATTTATAGTTACAAAGATAATGTACATATATAAACGACATGAAAAGGAGTTTATATGGCAGCAAAAAGAAAAGGATTAGGGAAAGGTATAAATAACTTAATTCCTGAAACTGATGTTATAAGGTCTACGCCTAAAAAGA
Organism: Eubacterium sp. AF34-35BH; assembly: GCF_003477765.1. Classification (NCBI taxonomy): domain Bacteria; kingdom Bacillati; phylum Bacillota; class Clostridia; order Eubacteriales; family Eubacteriaceae; genus Eubacterium; species Eubacterium sp. AF34-35BH. Next base: position 232,746 of record NZ_QUDZ01000005.1, on the reverse strand, counting down.
AAACAGAGAAGAAGGAAGTTGTCAAAGAGGTTGTAAAGGAAGTAATTAAAGAAGTAAAAGTTCCGGTTTCTGGAGATACAATGATGAAAATATCAGACATAGAACCTAATAGAGAACAGCCAAGAAAGAATTTTGACAAGGAAGCTTTACAGGAATTAGCTGATTCTATTAAACAATTTGGAATTATTCAGCCAATTGTTGTACAGAAGAAAGATGATTATTATGAAATTATAGCAGGAGAACGCAGATGGAGAGCCGCAAAGCTTGCAAAATTAAAGGAAGTTCCTGTTATTATAAAAGAATATTCAGATAGAGAAGTAATGGAAATTGCTTTAATAGAAAATATTCAACGAAAGGATTTAAATCCTATTGAAGAAGCTTTAGCTTATAAGAGTTTAATTGATGAATATAGTTTAAAACAGGAAGAACTTGCAAATAGAGTGTCAAAGTCAAGAACTGCAATTGCGAATTCTATGAGATTGTTAAAATTAACAGATAGTGTTCAAAATATGCTGATTAATGATGAAATTTCAATGGGACATGCGAGAGCTTTGTTGACTTTAGAACAGGAAGATTTGCAAATTGAAGCGGCAAAGACTATTGTTAGCAAGGGATTAAGTGTACGTGATACTGAAAAATTAGTAAAGTCAATTCTTAATCCAAAGCAGGTTAAACTTCCAATTCCATCAGCAGAAGCAGCTATATACGATGCTATAGCTAATAAGTTAAGAGAAAAAATGGGCACAAAAGTTTCAATTAATCACAAGAAAAATGGTAAAGGAAAAATTGAAATCGAATACTATTCACAGGAAGAATTAGAAAGATTACTTGAAATGTTTGATGATATTAAAGAGTAATTATTATCAAAAAAAATAAGATAGATAGTAAGAAGAATTAATCCAAATGGAAATAAGATATCGAATGATACTTCGTATTAATAAAATAGTATCATTTAATGAAAAGAACAAAACAAAAGGAGTAGAAAATGAAAGATTATATTTATTTAGTAATAATAGCAGTTATGTTTGTAGTATTTTTAATTCTACATATTAAGCAAAACAACAGAATTACAAAACTTATGAACAGATATGAAAAGTTCATGAAAGGTAAGAATGCTGAAAATTTATCAGCAGCAATTGAAGAAAACTTCCAGCAGATGGATAAACTTCAGCAGGCATACACATCTAATGAAGAAAAAATGGATAAAACATTGCATAATTTAACATCAACATTCCATAAATTAGGAATTGTAAAGTATGATGCTTTTAAGGAAATGGGTGGAAATTTAAGTTTTGCTCTCTGCATGCTTGATGACTCAAACACAGGATTTATCTTAAATACAATGCATGGTAGAGACAGTAGTTATACTTATATTAAGGAAATTACTAAAGCTGAATCATATGCTACACTAGGCGAAGAAGAAAAAGAAGCTTTGGAAAAAGCAATGAATAGTTAATTTGAAAATTAAAATTAATGGTAATGAAATAAGACAATTGTGTTTTAATAATTTAATTCGTTGTATATTAAATGAAAAATAATATATAAGTAAAATTATATTGAATCAAAATTAATATATAAGTAAAATTACATTGAATCAAAATCTTACAAAAACCAAAAGTTACTACAAAACAAAGTAACGATTTGGAATTTGTAAGATTTTTTTTACCACTTAGCGCTATAATTTTACCACTTACAGAAAATATATTTACTAATTAAGAATAAAGCAATAAAATAAATGCATGTTTAATAAATTTTAAGAGGGAGCCAATGAAAATTACGGTAGATTTAGACGAAAACTACATAGAAAATGAAGTTGTTATAAAATGTTCGAAAATTAATGAAGAAATAATTGAATTACAAAAAGTAATATCGACATACAAAAGCAAAAATGTAAAGATAAAACTGTATAAAGTAAATGTTGTATATTACGAATTTTTGGAGAATATTATATTTTTTGAAACGGAAGGTGATGTGGTAAAAGCTCACACAAGAGATGAAATTTTTATGACGAAAAATAGATTATATGAATTGGAACAGATTTTACCATACTATTTTTGCAGAATATCAAAGTCTGCTATAGTTAATGTAAAAGAAATTTATTCTATTTCAAAAAACATAACAGCTTCTTCAAAAATAGAATTTAAAGATACTTATAAACATGTTTTCGTATCAAGAGGTTATTTTAAACCGTTAAAAAATAAAATTGAAGAGATAAGGAGTGTAATATGAAAAAAAAATCAGAAAATATAATTGTTGGTGTCTTAATAATTGCTACAGCAATTTTATGGATGTTAAATGAATTAGGGGTTATGAGAAATATAAATTTAGGTCATATTGTATTTACAGCATTGTGGGGAGCTTGGTTGATTAAAGGACTTATTCAAAGAAAAAGTTTTGTTGTATTTATGTCACTAGCTTTTTTGGCAATTGTTTGGGACAAAGAACTTGGAATTGAAGCAATCACACCATGGCCGATAATTGGAGCAGCTATTCTTTTAACAATTGGTTTCTCATTTATTTTCGAAAAAAACGGCAGAAAAGAATGGGAAGAAAATCAATTTAGAAAACATCATAATTTTGATAATAACTACAAAAAAATGTCTACTGAAAATAGAACAGAGTGGGAAAATGATAATAATAAAGAGCAATGGAAAAATAATAGTACTACAGAGAAAAATACAACATATGGAACAGCACAACCAAATAGAAGTTATGAAGATGGGGAGCATGTATATCATATAAATCGTTTTTCTGGAACTGAAAAATATATTGATTCTCAAAATTTGAAAAGTGTTGAAATTATTAATAAGGTAGGAGGTATGGGAGTTTATTTAGATAAAGCTAAAGCGGCAGGAGATAAAGTTTATATGAGAATTGAATGTTATGCAGGGGGAATTGAAATTTATATTCCAAGAAATTGGAAACTTGAAAATCATGTAGACTGTATAATGGGTGCTGTAGAAGAACCTGGTAATATTGATTCAGCAGGAAATGATGTTATCTTAGAAATTAGTGGAAAGATAATAGCCGGAGGAATTGAGATTATCAGAGTATAAATATAAGATTATAAATTAATTAAAGTAATGATACATAGTTTAATATTAAAAAAGTAATAATATAGAGTTGAAGAATAACTAGAAAGAAAAGACCTGGAGATTAAATCTTCGGGTCTTTTAATATTGAATAATTTAAATATTTATTTTATATAAATTAATTAGATGTAATCTTATAAATAATTAGCATATTACAATAATTAGAAATATAATTAATGTATATTTAAAAGAGTTATTTTAATATTCTATAATAGAAATTAAGCTATTTAACAAATCTTCTTCTCCTGGATTCTTCTTGCCAAGTCTTGCGGCTGCTACAATTGGAATCCAGTTATGAACATACTTTGAACTTGTGTTAGTTGCATCGCAGAATTTTGTTAAATATAAATCAGCGTATTCTGGCATGTTCGTTTTCATCCAAATATAAGTGCGGGCTACGTCGGCACTGGCACTGCCCTGGGCTGCATGATTCCAATCTAAAATGTAATCACCATTATCAGATACCAAAATATTATGTGGTGTAAAATTACCATGAACAAGTTTCTTGTGTTTTGGACATGTGTTAAGCATATCTAAAAGATCAATTTTCATTCCTTCATCTAAATCTGATAAATTAATGTAATCAGTAAGCTTGTCCTTTTGAATTGGAAGTTTAGGGCATTTAAATTTATGAATAGAAGTATGAACTTCAACCATTTTGTCTAAATATTTATCAACATTGTCAGGATCATTTTTTATTAAAGAAAATAAAGTGTCCCCTTTAATGGAATCTGATTTAAAACACCAGTGGTTGTCGTTAAAAGTTACTTCTTTAATAGAAGGAACTTTGACACCTGCGGCTTCAACTTCGGTTGTAATAAATGATTCTAAAAAAACTAATCTTTTGTCATAGTTTTCGTTGAAAACCTTATATGTATCAATTCCATTAGTGTATATTTTATTGTTGCGTCTTGTGTTAATTATTTCAAAATTCATAAGTAAACCTCTTAGATATATATTTACATTCCAAATTAGTATATCACAATTAAAAAATCTTGGCTACAATCCTTGAAAAAATAAGGCTATACCTTGCAAAAATACTATGATAGGGGTATAATCGAAATACCGTTTTAATAATAAAAAAGCGCGAAAAAACATAGAAAATAGGTGGTAATAAATATGTTAGATATTAAATTTGTCAGAGAAAATCCGGAAATTGTTAAACAGAATATTAAAAACAAATTTCAGGATAAGAAACTTCCATTAGTTGATGAAGTTATAGAATTAGATGATCAGAATCGTAAGATCAAAAAAGAAGTTGAATCACTTCGTGCTGAAAAGAATAGTTTATCAAAGAAGATTGGTGGACTTATGAAGGAAGGCAAGAAGGAAGAAGCTGAAGAAATTAAGGCAAAAGTTGCTGCCGGAAATGATAAGATTGATGAACTTACAGCAGAAGAAAAGAGAACAGCAGAAGAAATTAAGAAGAGAATGATGGTTATTCCAAATATTATTGATCCATCAGTTCCTATTGGAAAAGATGATAGCGAAAATGTTGAGCTTGAAAGATTTGGTGAACCTGTTGTTCCTGATTTTGAAGTTCCATATCATACAGAAATTATGGAAAAATTCAATGGCATAGATTTAGAAGCTGCACGAAATGTTGCAGGAAATGGTTTCTACTATCTTATGGGAGATATTGCAAGACTTCATTCAGCAGTTCTTTCATATGCTAGAGATTTTATGATTGATAGAGGTTTCACATACTGTGTACCACCTTTTATGATTAGAAGTAACGTAGTAACAGGTGTTATGAGTTTTGATGAAATGGATCAGATGATGTACAAGATTGAAGGTGAAGACCTTTACTTAATCGGTACAAGCGAACATTCAATGATTGGTAAGTTTATTGGAACACATACAAATGAAGAAAATCTTCCATACACACTTACAAGTTATTCACCATGTTTCCGTAAAGAAAAAGGAGCTCATGGTATTGAAGAAAGAGGAGTTTACAGAATTCATCAGTTTGAAAAACAGGAAATGATTGTTATTTGTAAACCTGAAGACAGTATGATGTGGTATGACAAGCTTTGGAAGAATACAGTAGATTTATTCAGAAGCATGGATATTCCTGTTAGAACATTAGAATGTTGTTCAGGTGATTTAGCAGATCTTAAAGTTAAGTCAGTTGACGTTGAAGCATGGTCACCAAGACAGAAGAAATATTTTGAAGTGGGTAGCTGCTCTAACTTAGGAGATGCTCAGGCAAGAAGACTTGGAATTAGAGTTAAGGGTAAAGATGGAAACTACTTTGCTCATACACTTAACAACACAGTTGTTGCTCCACCACGTATGCTTATTGCATTCTTAGAAAATAACCTTAATGCTGATGGAAGCGTAAACATACCTGAAGTTTTAAGACCATACATGGGTGGAAAAGAAAAAATCGAAGTAAAATAATTAAGTTATTAACATATTTTCTATACAATTTATATTTATGATAATAAAATATGTAATACCTAATAAAATGTTAATATGATATATTAGTTACGGCGAAGATGTTTCTTTGCCGTAATTGATTATAAATGTCTCAGTACCTCAGTAGGATAGAGGGTTCGCCTCCTAAGCGAAACGTCGCAGGTTCGATTCCTGTCTGGGACGGGTTAAAGCAGCTACTATGTAGCTGCTTTTTAATATAATAGTAAATTTCATATAAATTTACTATTATATTAAAACGTTCCACTAGGGATGCATACTTGTAAAACATACTATTAAATGGTATTATAAAGCTTGAGGCTTTAGTATATTGAAGTAACGTACATTTAGAAATATAAGTAATGTATACTTATAAATATGCTAATAATATAAATGGAGAAAAAAGATGGAATATATTGTAATGGATTTGGAATGGAACCAAAATCCTTACGGAAAAAGTCATCAACATTCAGATTTACCATTTGAAATTATAGAAATTGGCGCGGTAAAAGTAAGTGGTGATAGGAAAGAGATAATAGATTCTTATCAACAGGTAATTAAGCCAAGAGTATATAAGAAACTTCATCATAAGATTGAGGAGATTACTCATTTCACTAATGAGGAATTAAGTCATGGTAAGGATTTCAAAAGAACCGTTTTGGATTTTTTGGACTGGTGTGGTGATGATTACATGTTTTGTACATGGGGCTCCATGGACTTAACAGAACTCCAAAGAAATATGAAGCATTATAAGTTAGAGAGAATTTTAGATTTTCCGTTATTTTACGTGGATTTGCAGAAAATGTTTAGTCTACGATATGATGATGGACACATGAAAAGAACTTTGACAAGCGCAGTTGAATATTTGGAAATTCCGGAGGACGGAGAGTTCCACAGAGCATTAAGTGATGCTTATTATACCGCAAAAGTATTACAAAAAATGGACTATGAAAAGTATAAGGGAAGATTATCAATTGATACTTTTTATTCTCCAAGAATCAAAGAGGAAGAAATCTTTGTAAGATTTGATGAGTATACTAAGTTAGTAACAAGAGAATTCTTGGACAAAGACGAAATGTTCAAAGAAGAAGAAATCAGTTCAATGTTATGTAATAAGTGCGATAAAACACTTGAAGTTATTATCGACTGGTTTTCTGATAGCGGTAGAACATACTATTGTTTAGGAAAATGTCCTGAGCATGGTTATGTTAGGGGAAAGATTAGAGTAAAAAAATTAGAAGAAGACAGTTTCTTTGCTATTAAGATTATGAAATCTACTGATGATGAAGGTGCTAATTCAATACATGAAAAACAGGAATCAATTAGGGAAAAGAGACGAGAGAGAAGACAGAGGTCTCTGGATAAAGAAATAGTCGTTGAAGAAATATGGGATGAAAACGAAGAAGACGACGATTAAAAAAAGAGCAGTAAATCAATTATGATTAACTGCTCTTTTTTTATGTAATAAGAAATTCCTTCAGAATTTCTTATTACATAAAAAACGTTCCACTATGGATGCGCACTCCCGCGAATGGAAAAATGTTGCTAAAGCAACACGCGCTCGGCACATAGAATGTCCCAAGCGACATTCTTATATAATATAAATTCCTTAGAATGGATTTTCTGATTCTCTTGTTTCTTTGTAATTAGTAATAAGTGCATCTAATTCATCAAGAAGACATTCAACTGTTCCGTAGAATGCATCGTTGTTTGCAGGGTTGTCAAAATCTTCTTTAATAGATGTAAGAGTATCAATTATATCTGTAAGTCTCTTTTTACCACTTCCGTTAAGATATAACATATATCTGCTACGTGCATTTTCCTGTGGTGTCATTTTCTTTAAAACAACTTCCATATTTGGCTTTTCACCAATAAATCTATATGTAATAGATGGTGAAGCGTGATTAAATAAATGCTGAAGATGATAAATGTCTCCTGTTTTCTTATAATAGTTCCAAGCGAATGTCTTACGCATTGTCTGGGCACCAATTGAGCTAAGTCCAATTTTGTGACCGGCTGCACGAAGCACTCTGTATGCCTGTTCACGACAAACAGGACGATTCTGTGTCTTGTGACCTAAAATAAGATAAGCGTCAGGATCCTTTCCTTCTGTATAGTCTGTAATAATTTTTTGTAATTCTTCAGGAACTGTAAATGTGTTTTCAATATTCTTTGCTCCAATTTTTACAGTGATTTCAGATTTACCTCTAACATCTTTGTTCTTAAATGTAAGAATATCCTGAAGTTGAAGACCTGTACCGATACCAAGTTCAAACATAATATAATATTTGTAATCAATATCTTTTAGAACCTTCTTAAAATTTTCTAGTGTTTCATAGTCCTTAATAGGTGCAACCCAATTCATATAAATACCTCCTAAAATATTAATGCCTATAACGTCTTTTCATATCTCGAATTTTATTTAATTTTCTTTGATGTGCTTTAATAGCAATGATAGCCGCAGCAACTATTGCAATAAATAAAACAATTAAAATAATTGGAAGAAAATTAAATGATGTTTTCTTTGAATTATTTGTAGTTGTTTTACTATTATTGGTTTTTTCAAGAGCCTTAGTAGTTGTACTAACAGCATTTGTTACTATGTTATTAGTTGAAGTAGTTTCCTCAGCTTTAGTCTCATCATTGTCTTTAGACTGTGTATAGTTAATATTTGCAGTTCCAAGAACCATATCCCCATATTTATAGGTAATTGTTGCAAATGAACCATCAGTTAAATTGAAAGATACATCAGTGTCTAAATCGCTAAATGAAATTCCTTTTGGAATTAGAATTGATGCATTCTTGTCTACTGTAATATTTGAAATTGTATCAGAAAAAGGTGATATAAAATCATTAGAAGTGTCGAAGTTAAATCGACTATCATTTTCGGATACATTTTCGTAGTTAAAATTATCAAAACCGTAATCAAGTAATTTCTTTGTATCGTCGAAAACCTGATCACCGTTAGATTTCATCACAACGGATATAAGTGAAACATTTCCACGTTTGGCATAAGTCACAAGTGTTTTTCCAGCCTGGTCTGTGTAACCGGTCTTGCCACCAATTACATCTGCGTCATAATATGGACTGGTTGTAAAAATCATCTTATGTCTCTGATATGACTGGAAAGGTTCAGTTCTCTTATTATTTGCAGGAATTGTATATTCAGTTGTATGAATTATATCCAAAAAAACAGGATACTGTATGGCAGCTTTCATAATCATTGCCATATCATAAGCTGTTACATAATGGTTATCATCATGTAAACCATTTGGGTTTGCAAAATGAGTATCTGTAGCACCTGCCTGTTTTGCACGTTCATTCATTAGCTTGGCAAAAGCCTCTGAACTTCCTGCAATATGTTCTGCTAAGGCTGTAGCTGTTTCGTTGGCTGAGGAAAGCATTAATGCGTATAAACAATCCTTAACACTCATTTTCTCACCAACCTGACACTGAATGTTAGAATCCTCAGCAGTAAGACTGTCTAAATTCTTCTTTGAGTAAACTACAGTGTCATTCATTTTGCAATTCTCTATTGCAAGTAAAGCAGTCATAATCTTTGTAATACTTGCAGGATACATTTTCTTATGTGGATCCTTTTCGTAAATAATTGTACCTGTTGTTGGTTCAATTAGAATTGCTGATTCTCCAATAATAGATGGAGCTTTTGGTAAACTTTTCTTAGTAGCGGCAGACACATCTGTTTGCCAGCCACCAAACGCCTGTCCAACAAAAGTAACAAGCATAAAAACTGATAATATATATGATAAAAATTTCTTCATTTAAATCCTCTTTAATTCTTTTTATATGTCTCATATTATTTTACTAGGAACATGTAAAAAAATCAACAGTAATCCCCCTGGTAAAATAGTGAAAAAAGTATGAAAAATGTGTGATTAACTTAATTAAGAAAAGATTAAAAAAACAAAAAAGATTAGAATGTTAAAACACCCTAATCTTTTCTTAACTTTTTGTTATGTTATTTGCACTTCAAAATAATCTTATAAACTTATTATTAATGAACTCTTGATTTTATAACTTTTAGTCGTGTAAATTCTTCACGTTCTTTTTCTTCAAGTGCATTTTCAATAGTTTTAACAAGTACCTCATAGTTAGGTATTGTTATGTTTTGAAGAGCGTTAGCACGTTTCTGTGTTTTCTTAATGTTGTATGCCAAACGGTAGGCGGCATTTTCAATCATGGATAATCTAATTGTAAGGTCTTTTACCTTTTCAAAATGAGATTTTGCTTCGTCCAAAGATTCTGTTGTTCCGTAAAATGAATAAACAGGATTTTGAACTTCATCTTTATGTTTTACAAGGGGAATTTCAGTTCCCATAACACTTCGTGTTTTTATGTGAATATCCTGTTCAGGCGGAACGTTAAAGGCAAAAGTCTCTACGTTTTTGATGCCAAGCTCAATGTTGGCTTTTTCTAAAGCTGCATAAGCATCTGTAAAAGTTTTATCAATTTCATACTGAATTAATTCAGCTTTTTCTGTTAGGTCCATAATCTCACGTATAAGAATATTTCTTTTTTTGTCCATTAGTTCGTAGCCTTGTCGTGCCAGAGCCAGTGAACTTTTGGCGGCCATTAAATTACCCTTAGTAGGTACTGTATTCAAATTCAATTGTGCCACCTCCTAACTAATCTGTAAATGCATTGTAGTATTTATCTAAAATCTTCGTATCAATTCTATCAAGTTCTTCTTTAGGAAGAATATGAAGTAATTTCCAACCTAAATTTAATGTTTCGATAATGTTTCTATTAACACCGATGCCCTGACCAACAAATTCAGCTTCAAAAGCTTTACCAAATTCAAGATATTTTTTGTCAGTTGGTGATAATTCATCTTCACCGATAACTGAAGCCAAGGCTCTTGCATCTCCAACTTTTGCGTAAGCAGAGAAAAGCTGGTTAGCAACATCCTGATGGTCTTCTCTTGTAAATCCTTCACCGATGCCGTCCTTCATAAGACGTGAAAGTGATGGAAGAACATTAATAGGTGGATAGATTCCCTGACCATATAATGAACGATCTAGCGTAATCTGACCTTCAGTAATGTAACCTGTTAAGTCAGGTATAGGATGAGTAATATCATCGTTTGGCATTGTTAAAATAGGAATCTGTGTAACAGAACCTTTGGCACCTTTTATAATACCTGCACGTTCATAAATAGTTGCAAGTTCACTGTATAAATAACCTGGATAACCTTTTCTTGAAGGAATTTCACCTTTTGAAGAGGAAACCTCACGCATAGCTTCCGCAAAAGTAGTCATATCAGTTAGTATAACAAGAATATGCATATCTTTTTCGTAAGCTAAATATTCTGCAACAGTTAAAGCAACTTTTGGTGTGATGAGACGTTCTACCACAGGATCATTTGCCATGTTAAGGAACATTACAGTATGTTCTAAGGCGCCTGATTCTTCAAAAGAACGTTTGAAGAAATCGGCAACGTCATTTTTTACACCCATAGCTGCAAAGACAACAGCAAACTTTTCATTGGTGTCATCACCTAAAGATGACTGATTAACTAACTGGGCTGCCAGCTGGTCGTGTGGCAAACCGTTTCCTGAAAAAATAGGGAGCTTCTGTCCACGAATTAAAGTTGTTAATCCGTCAATGGCGGAGATTCCTGTTCTAATGTAGTTTCTAGGATATTCTCTACTAACAGGGTTAAGAGGCATACCGTTTACATCTCTTTTTTCTCCATTAATAGGTGGAAGTCCGTCTAAAGGCTTGCCTATGCCGTTAAAAGTACGTCCTAAGATATCCGGTGACAGGGCAACTTCCATAGGGTGTCCTGTTAGTTTTGTATGTGTATTGGTAAGAGACATGCCTTCAGATCCTTCGAAAACCTGAATAACAGCTTTGTCTTCATTGATTTCGATAATACGTCCAAGTCTTTTCTCTTCTCCATCGTTCATTTTAAATTCAACAATTTCGTCATAAGCGGCATCTTTTATACCTTCAAGAGCAACTAAAGGCCCATTTATTTCGCTTAATCCTAAATATTCTATAGCCATGTTGCACCTCCTTATGCCTGTTCCTCAATAATTTTTGCGTAGAAATCATCAATTGCTACTTTGTAATCGTCAAACATTGAAAGTTTGTTATTAGGAATATCATATTTAATGGCAATAACTTTTTCAAAAATGTTATTTTGTTTAAGTATGGACATTGGTATTCCCATAGCTATAAGTTTTGATGATTTTTCATATAAATAAAGAATTGTTTTCATCATTAATAGCTGCTTCTTTAGTGGAACGCATGTATCCTGATCATGGAACGCGTTCTGCTGTAAAAATCCTAAACGTATTACTCTGGCAATTTCCAAAGTGAGTTTCTGGTCATCAGGTAAAACGTCGCTACCAATTAATTTTACAATTTCCATTAATGAACTTTCCTGATTTAAAAGAGAAAGCACCTGTGCTCTGCAGGATGAAAAATCAGGTCCAACGTTTGTGTTGTACCAATTAGTTAATTCATCAGCATATTCGCTGTAACTTGTAAGCCAGTGAATGGCAGGGAAATGTCTTGCGTAGGCAAGTGATTTATCAAGTCCCCAGAAACAACGTACAAATCGCTTTGTGTTCTGTGTAACAGGTTCTGAAAAGTCACCACCCTGTGGAGATACAGCTCCAATAATTGAAATTGAACCTTCAGTTCCGTTAAGGTTTTCCATATAGCCGGCTCTTTCATAGAAAGCAGATAATCTGCTGGCAAGATATGCAGGGAAACCTTCTTCAGCAGGCATTTCTTCAAGTCGACCTGATAATTCTCTAAGAGCTTCAGCCCATCTTGATGTAGAGTCTGCCATAATTGCAACATGATAGCCCATGTCACGATAATATTCTGCTAAAGTAATACCTGTGTAAATTGAAGCCTCTCTGGCTGCTACAGGCATGTTACTCGTATTTGCAATAAGTGTTGTTCTGTCCATAAGTGGATTACCTGACTTTGGATCAACAAGTTCTGAAAATTCATCAAGAACCTGAGTCATTTCGTTTCCACGTTCACCACAACCAATGTAAATAATAATATCTGCATCAGCCCACTTGGCAATCTGATGCTGGTTCATTGTTTTTCCTGTACCAAAACCACCGGGTATTGCTGCAGTACCGCCTTTTGCCAAAGGGAAAAGAGTATCCATGATTCTTTGGCCCGTAACCAATGGAGCAGTAGTACCAAATCGTTTGTTAATTGGTCTAGGCTGTCTGATTGGCCATTTCTGTGTAAGAGTCAGGTCTAAAGTAGAACCATCATCTTTCTTAATGGTTACAATAGTGTCGTTAATTGTATACTGACCATCATCCACAACACTTACAACAGTTCCCTTAATGTAAGGTGGAACCATTGACTTGTGAACAATAGCTCTTGTTTCCTGAGTTGTGGCGATAATTGTACCGCCTGAGATATAGTCACCTACATTTACTGTAATGTGTACATCCCATTTTTTTGTTATATCAAGTGAGTTTACATTTACTCCTCTGGAAATAAATGCACCTGACTGTTTCTCTATTTCGCTAAGTGGTCTTTCAATACCATCAAAAATATTATTTAAAATACCAGGAGCTAAAGTAACGAAAATAGCACTGTCTGTACCATATATTAGTTCCCCAGGTTTTAGACCACTGGTTTCTTCATAAACTTGGATGGTAGTCATTTCAGATGAAAGACCAATAACTTCACCAACCAATCTTTCAGAACTAACGTAAACCATTTCGCCCATTTTAAAGTCTGTTTTACCTTTAATATAAACAACAGGCCCGTTAATTCCATAAATCTTTCCTGTTTTCTCCAATTGACTGCCTCCTAAAATGTAAATGCAAATTGTTCCTGTTCTTCAATAAGGCGTGTTTTAAAAGAATTGTCTATAAGAATATTTTTCTCAGGAACAATAGTTCTTGTTCCACCTAGAAATTCTTTTTTATAAACTTCAATATTTACATTAAAAGATTCATTTAAACCGTTAAGTAAATGAGAATCTTCAGGATCAATGTAAATAGTAATGTTTAAGTCACCATATTCCTTAATGATTTTATCTATTTGGTTTTCAAGCTGTTTAACATATTCAGGTGTTTTTCTATATACTATGAGTTTTCCCCTAACAGATTCGAAAACTTTGGATTTTAATTCCGACTGCTTATTTGTAATTTGTTTCTTAATAAGCATTTGGGCTGAAGCTAACTCCTTTTTTGAATTAGCTTTAACCTGATTCATTCTGGCACGTTTAGATTCTTCTGATAAAAGAGTGGCATTTTCTTTGTGAATTGCCAGTTCATCATCTAAAGATGCCTTGTAGCTACTAAGTGATTCAGCGCTTTTGTTGTTGGCACTTTCTAAGGAAATACTTCTAAAGTGCTCCATCTTTTCTTCTATAGTCATAGCCCTGTATCCTTTCTAAATTTTGATTCCGATAGCCTCGTTAATATAGTTAGTAATGAAATTCTTTTGGCGACCAAGACCATGTCGGTCGGGAATTTCTACTAACAAAGGCTGTTTCTTGTTAAGTTTTATGTCGTCTATTACTTCAGGAATTTCAAAACTTAATTTTTCTGTTATAAGTAAAATTCCAAGATTTTTATCTTCCAGAACTTTTTCAACTGCGGCTTTTGCCTCTTTACGACCGTGGACAACTACGCCTTCAACACCGGCTAAACGCATGCCTGTTAAAGTGTCTACATTGTCGCTGATTAAATACATTTTCATAAAAGCCTCCTAAGCACTGTGTACAAATGAATTTATGCAACGTGTGTAAGAATAAGGAATGCAACAATAAATCCCCAAAGAGCAATACCTTCTGCTAAGGCAACGAAGATAAGTGCTTTACCGAAAATGCTTGAATCTTCGCTTAATGCTCCAAGAGCTGCACTAGCTGAGCTTGCAACTGCGTAACCTGAACCTATACATGAAAGACCAATTGCAAGACCTGCGGCAATAAGACCTAAACCGTTAGAAGAAGCTGCATCACTTGTTACAGCGGCGCTTGCTGTGTTACTGAAAATAACGATAGTTCCTAAAAGGAAAGTTCCAAAGAATGTTAAGCAGTTTGTTAAAACTGTTCTTTTGAAACGACCTTTACTCTGTTCTCCAACAAAGTAAACTACTAATGGTAAAACAATTGTAAGTAATAAAGCTACTGAAAATAAAACATTAATTAACATATTAAAATTCCTCCTGATGTTTAAAATTATTTTTTGTTTCTTTTTCTATATGGAACGAATTCCCTGCCATTTCCTTCATAGAAACGACCAAAGATTTCGTAATATTCCAAACGAAGAACCTGTATACCAACTACAAGACCTTCCATTGCTAAAACAATGATGTTTCCGATAATTACAACGAAAATATTAGCACTGCCACCATTTTCCGCACCTGCCAAAGTCATTACAACCTGCATCATGGCTGCGTGGCTGATTGCAAAAACGCCAATACGCAGGAAGGATAAGGCATTTGATAAATAAGTGATTAAGTAATCAAACAATTCAAAAAATGCTGTGGCTGCAAAAATTCCCGGTGAATCATCAATAGGTTTCTTCTTTGCCAGTATGTTTTTCAAAGGTTCCTCTAAGAATATTAAAATTAGTGGTATAACAAACATAACTACCAGCAAAGCAGTTCCAGGTAATGGATGACCTGTCATGTATAAGAGAATAACAAGAATCACACTACCGTAGAAAATAAATCCTGTTACAGCATTAGGTCCAAACAACGCTTTTCCTAAATTCTTTTGTTTTATGGCTGTAGCAATGTTTAAAATCATGGTTGTTAAAATAATAAATGAACCAAATAAAAATGCTGCAACTAAAACAATGTTAATCTCACCTAAAAATGGAAGTGTCATCATGGAATCCAAAGGTTTTATAACTGATTCAAATTCAAAACCGAAGAAACTTCCAAACAGGGCACCGAATATACATGAGAACACTCCGGCGGCACAAACAATGCCGGCAAGATCCATTTTCTTAACTTTGTATAAAATGCCACCGCCGATTACTAAACATAAGCCCTGACCTAAATCACCAAACATTACACCAAATATAAGTGCATAGGTAATTGTCAAAAACAGGGTAGGATCAAATTCATTGTAACCCGGTAAGCCATACATACGAACAAAAAGTTCAAATGGTTTGGCAAATTTAAAGTTTTTAAGCTTAGTTGGAGGAGTTGTTTTGTGATCCTCAACATCATCGCTTATAATACAAACAACATTTATGTCATTGTCTGTTTCCTTTAAAAGCTTTTTAGCTTCCTTACTTGTCATCCAACCACAAAGAACCTGAAATGTAACGCCTGAATCTTTTGTTACAGCAGATAATTTTCTAACATCAAAATTGCTGTAAGCTGACTCAATTCGTCTAATGGCTGAAACCAGTTTATCCTTATTCTTCTCGATAATCTGATTTATTTCCTGTTCTTTTTGTTTTTTCTTTTCTTCTATTTCAGTTTTTTTATTAGCTATTTCCAAACATTCGTCATTAGGAAAGCCTTTATATTTCTTTGGTATAGCTATTTCGTCAAATCTAATGTTATGGAAATCTTTCTCAACTTCATCAAAATAATCTAATGGAGCGAAAAATACACCATAAACAAAATCCGTATCATTAAGAGTTGATATGAAAATCGCATTAATGTCGGGATCTAAGTAAGATTCAAACTTGTCGAAACTGCTTTTTGGAATTCTACCAAAACGATATTTGAAAAATTCCATATCATAAATTCTTTTAAGAGTATAATTAAGTGTCTTAAAAGGTGCTAAAATGCCATAGTCTGTGTTAAGACTTTCTATTTCTTTGTCTAAGTCATCAATTTCACTTCTAACGTCAGCCAGACTGTCATCAATTTTGTAAAGGAACTTCTCAGCATCCTTTACACCAACATTAGAAACTTTAGCTTTTTCCGGTTCCTTAACAAGTTGCATTAACTCGTGACTTTTGTTAAGTGCAGCTTTAAAAGGATTTTCTTCAGAAAAAGTAGTAAATTGTTCGTTAGAACTAAATTCCGTTAGGGCATTTTCAAGATGAATGTCATGCTTGCTTAAATAATTTTCTACCAAATTATCAATCTCAGTTTTGGGACCGGCAAGAGTGACAAAACTCATTTTTTCAATCATTATAACACCCCTTTCTTCCTATTAATATAGTGTGCAATGTTTTCGCTGTCATAACCATATCGTATACATTCCATTGCAGTAATAATTTTGGCAACTTCCAAACTTTTCAAATGTAGGTAAGCATTAATGGCTGCCAAAGAGTATGGGGCAGTTTTAAAATTTTTCATATATATGGTATTTAAAACGCTGCCAAATTGTGTTTCCATATCATCATAATCATTAAAACCGTAGGTTCTGCCATAATAGCATTTGTTAAGAAGTTCAAAAAATTCTCCATCACTTTCACATTCAACAAAAGCCTTAATGTTAGAACGGTCAAGATTATAATATATTGGAATTAAAAACGAGTAGATTTGAGAATGAGAAACTGAGTAATAGTGTTTCATTCTGTAAATCCACAATATGTTAAGCAAATCAACCTGAGGACCAAAGGAGTTAACAAAATATTTCTTCTCGCCCTTTGGTACAAATGAGTCTGCATGATTCCAAATGTAACTAAAGAAAAATAAATCTAAAGACATTTCGTAATCAAATAAAACAGGGTTCTCCAAATTGGATACCGCCTTAATTACTTTCTCATAAACAGAACCATTTAGATTGCTTATAAATTCTTCCATTGTGTTAGAATTAACCAAATTATCAATATTTAATTTTGAATGTCGCTTAAAGTGTTTGTCTACCAACATCGGTATAGTGCTGCTACGACTGTCCATAATATTACGCATACAGGCTTTCAATGTGGCAATTTCATATTTCATAAAATAAAATTCCAAATATTTTCGTTGTGAAGTTCCTGCAAAATGAAAAATCTTGGAAAAATCATGATAAGTTGAAAAAGTCAGTCGACTTTCTATTTCACCACGATGAGCCTGAGTAGAATCAATTCCGGATAAAACTTCCGAGTATGCCGGAAAAGTCTGAAGATAAGTAAGTAGTTCAGACACAGTTTTTAGTCCTGTAATTTCTTCGTATTGTTGGGAAGAAAGCAGTCGTTTCTTCATAGCTCTTATTTTGGTAGTCATACCACTGTAAGCAGTGAGTTTTCCTGATTTCATTGACTACTCCTTAATAATATTGTTAAAAATCTCCTGTGCAAGAGATTCAGTTTTTTCATTATATGCAGACTCTAACTTGGCAAGTTCAGCGTTGCAGTCTTCCTGATATTTAGCGATTTCCTTTTCGCTTTCCTTTGCAAGAGTCTTCTCGTATTCATTAACCTGCGCATTAACCTGATCTTCTAAGTTCTGGTCAAAAGCCTGCTTTTCCTTGCTAATGTAGTCAGCATATTTGGCTTTTTCATCCTGAGTTTTCTGCATTATCTTAGCAGAAGCAGAGTCAATGTTTGCAAGTTGGTCGATAATACTGTTAAGTTCCTGACTCATAGTAGGTCCTCCTTATTTTGATTGGCATTACAAATTCATAAAACATTTGATAAATATAGGAAGTTTTATAAATTAATATGCCGTAAATATAAAAGAACCGGTTTTTGTACCGGTATTTAAAAATCATACATGAGTAATAAATCTCACAATTTAACTTTAGCACTTTTACAAGAAATTACAATAAAAAACTTGAAAAATTGTGCAATTAATCATAAAATCTCTTAGAGACAATAATATATGAATATAATACTTTAAAAATTGTTAAAATATACGCAAAAGGAGAAATTCATGAGATTAAGAAATGTACCCGGTTCAAGAGAAGCCATTGCCGATAACGATATGGCAATTAATGAA
Organism: Eubacterium sp. AF34-35BH; assembly: GCF_003477765.1. Taxonomy (NCBI): domain Bacteria; kingdom Bacillati; phylum Bacillota; class Clostridia; order Eubacteriales; family Eubacteriaceae; genus Eubacterium; species Eubacterium sp. AF34-35BH. Next base: position 214,381 of record NZ_QUDZ01000005.1, on the reverse strand, counting down.
CCAACAGAACTTAAAGGAAAGTGGAAGGAAGAGTTTGGAAATGACAACCCTATTAGAATTGAAATAGGAATGGGTAAGGGAAAGTTCATTACAACTCTTGCAATGGAAAATCCAGACATTAACTATATTGGAATTGAGAAATATTCAAGTGTACTTATTAGAGCAATCGAAAGATGTGAAGAGATTGAAGTACCTAACCTTAGATTTATAAGAATGGAAGCAGAATATATCTGTGATGTTTTCGAAAAAGGTGAAGTGGATAGAATTTACTTAAACTTCTCAGATCCATGGCCAAAGGACAGACATGCTAAAAGAAGATTAACTTCAAAACAGTTTTTTGAACGTTATGATGTAATTCTAAAAAAAGATGGCATTGTTGAATTTAAAACAGACAATGATTTATTATTCCAGTTTTCATTAGAGCAGGTTCCGGAAGCCGGCTGGGAATTAATAGAACAAACATGGGATTTACATAATGATGAAAGATTAATGCAGGGAAATGTTATGACTGAATACGAAAGCAAATTTTCACAAATGGGAAATCCAATACACAAGCTAATTGCCAAAAGATAATTTATTAGGAAGTTAAAAAGAGGAAAGGTTAAGCAAAAAACTTAATCTTTCCTCTTTTATATAGTAAAAATTTATTTTTCTTCTGTCTGATTTTTAAATCTGTCTTTTAATTTATTATATAATTTTTTATCAGGTTTATTTTTTCGTACCTTTTCATTAGTTAAAATTGGCAGGTCTATATTCTTTTCTTCAAGTCGTTTATTTACAGCATCCTCAGTTAAACCGGTAATAACTGCGACACATGGAACACCAAGAAGCATACCGATAACACCGGCAAACCATCCACCAATAGTGATGGCAAAAATAATCCATAAAGGTCTAAGACCTGTTGAGTCACCAAGAATCTTTGGACCAATAACATTACCATCAAGCTGCTGAATAATAATAATTAAAACAGCGAATACCAATGCACTCTTTGGCGAGTAAATGCAAAGAAGTAAAACACTTGGTACACCACCAATGAACGGTCCGAAATATGGAATCATATTTGTTATACAAACAACAATGCTTACAAGCAAAGCACAATCGGAAAATCCTTTAACACCAAAGAACGAAATTACAATCATTGAAACAAAACATAAAAGACCAATAATAAGTGAGTCTACCATTTTGCCATCAAAGAAATCACTGAAAATTTTAATTGAACGTTTTGTCACATACCAGATTCTTTCAGCACGTTCTTTTTTGAAAAATGCAAAAACAACACGTTTAATTCCACGAGCCTGCATTCTTTCATCAATAATAAGGTAGCATGAGACAATAATGGCTACAATAAAATTAATAGCAAACTTCACAACAGAAACACCGGTTGTAACAATAGTAGTTGTAAGTGTTGAAATGAATTTGCTTAATGTACTTTGTAAAGTAGTATCAGCGTTAGTAACGGTATTCTGAATATATTTAAAATCAATATCAGGATATCTTTTTGAAAGATTATTGATAAAATCCATAATGCTGTTTGCCCAATCAGGCATTTTGTCAAGCAACTGCGTCAAACTGTCAATAATCTCAGGAATAAGATAAACCAAGCCAACTACCAAAACAGAAATAACAAGCAAATAGGAAAAAAGAATTGCAAGTAATCTGTTTAATGCATTATTTGTAATGTGAAGCCATTTCTTAAAAACAGTCTTTCTCATCCAAGAAACAAGAGGGCTAATAAGAAAGGCAATTAAAATACCCATAAAAAAAGGTGACAAAGTAGATAGCAGAGTATTAAGGGTGGCTGAAGTTGATTCCCAAAAGAAAACAGCTCTAATAATAATAGCCATAATCAAAACAGTTACAGTGCTGTAAATGCAAATAGTAAAATATCTACTGTTACCTTCGAATTTGTTTTTGTTATCGCTCATATAAGTCTCCTAAAAAATTCAATTTCATTTCCCACTTTTGTGCAAGCACAAGTAGGCTAATAACTTTTTGACACTGTTAAGTATAAATATAAAATGAAATAAGTACAAGGGCAAAAGTTGTACTTATGGTAAAATAAATTCATATATAATAGGTAGAAACTACATCAAGTAAGGCAAAATAATAAAAAATTACAAAAAAGTTAAAAAAAATTGAAAAAACTCTTGAAAAAGTGTGAAGGCTAGTATATAATAACACTTGTCGCTGATGAAGTGACAAAAATAAAACAAGCGCCTCTAGCTCATTTGGTAGAGCACCTGACTCTTAATCAGGGTGTGCAGGGTTCGAGCCCCTGGAGGCGCACTTGCGGGTACCGTTTCGGACATTAAATTGCCTGGGGTGGTACTTTTTTTGTGCGTTAGCAATGAGCAGTGCAAAATGGAAAGAAAAAGGACGATATGGTCTGAATGCTTGCATTCAAGACAGAGCGTCTTTTTTCTTTTTATTTAATGCGGCGAATGCCGCATCAGCGAGATGAAACTAAGTGCAATCGAGCTGTGCACTGCCTTATTTAAAGGCACATTCCGCAAAATCCCTTATAAAACCAGAAACTTCTCTGAAACATAAAAGCAACTTGTTTTCCCCTGAAAAATACAATCTTAAAATAACTACCAATCTACATATTTCAGTTTTAAAATCATTATTAAAAAATTAATGTAACAACAACATCAACATTAAAAAACATCAATAAAAATCAGATTAAATTAGAAGGAAAAAGGTTCGAAAAAATCAATGTTATGTAAACCTTTCCCACAAATCTTCCCACAAGTTGTGGGAAGGATGTTATTTTCGATTATATTTTCTTATATCTATTCATAAATTATTTTGTAAAAAATCTTATCTCATCCTATCCTATCTTATCAGAAATAGCATTCTCAAATATATTGACAGCTTTCTTTCTGGATTTTTCAGTAACATGAGAATAAGTATTCAGAGTAATCTTTATATCTGAATGTCCAAGTAGTGACTGTACATCTTTAATGTTAGCACCATTTAATACTAATGTAGAAGCGTAAGTATGTCTTAAACAATGAAAATGAAAGTGACTGATTTCAGGCAAATTCTTCTGAACTACTTTGTTACACCATTTGAGAGTTTGAGTTGTAAGTAATTCTCCATCAGGCTTTGTACATACAAAAGTTAAAGGAGATAGTGAAACGTTGGAATCAATATCATCCACATGAATTCCATGACAAAAACGTGTGGAATTCTTAATATAAGATTCGTTATAGTCCGTATAAATCTGACAATGTGATTTACCTCTTATTTCGGTTGTATGATAAAACTGATTCTGATACAAATCGCCATAGATTTTTTTGTTTCGTTGTTGCTCGTGTTTTGCAATTAATAAAATATGGGCAAGACTGTCTCCAAAATCTATAGCTCGTGGCTTGCCATTTTTAGGAACTTTCAGCTCCCAAGTTTTCAAATCCTTGTCATAATACATCGAACGTCTAACATATAAAACCTGATTTTCAAAATCAATATCATCCCAAGTTAGTCCACATACTTCTCCGGCTCTCATACCTGTATGGTAAGCAATTTGAATTGGTAATGCCAAATAACAATAATCTTCTACGGAAGATAAGTAGTTAATTATTTTTAAAAATTCCTGATGCGTTATGGTTTGTACTTTAGCTTCATTAGAGTTACCAAAAAGATAATTATCTTTTGCAACTTTTCTTTTTTTAACATATTGCATTAAATTTTCTCTAAGCAGTTTTTTGGGATAGACTGCATACTTAAACATATTGTTAAGGACAAGAAAAAATTTCCTCATAGTTGCTTTTGCATAAGGTTTGGCAATTTGATTGCCTTCATTGTCATAAATGCCAAAATATAATCCGTCAACATATTCCTGAATATCTTCTATAGTTAAATCCTTTAATTTGATTTGAGAAAAAGAATTATTGTGAATATTATTGATTACATTTTTATATCCGTATTTGCCATTAGTGGTAAGATTACTATTTTCAATTTCGGCATTGTACCACATATCGGCAAGCTGTCCTACAGTTAAGGAACCAGCATAAAATATAGAACCATCCTGACGATATTCTTCAAGAGCCTGCTTTAGCATAAAAGTAGTTTCGGCTTTAGTTTGACCGCCCTTGAATTCATGCATTTTCCAATTTCCATCCTGATCTTTTATTCTAAATCGGTAATACCATTGAGAACCTTTTTTTCTTACACTTCCTGTTTGTAGTGACTCAAAATTATTCATATTATTTCCTTTCCAAGTTAAGTACTTGGGAAAGGATAATAGGCTAATATATCATTTTTCTTCAAGTAATTAACTTTTTATTTTTTTGTAACCATGTGAAATACCTCCTACATAAAATTATTTAAATATTATTGCTTCAAAAGAGCGTTAAGTCTGTTGTTTGCAATAGTTGGATTTTTTGCATAAGTTCTAAGAATATCGCTTAACTCGGTAAAAGTATTTATTGTACTGTTAAGCTCTCTTAAAAACATAACTTCATTAAACTCATTTGAAGAACTAAACCCAATAGTTTTAGCAATATCACTATTATCATTATTAGAATAATTAGAAAGAGCAAATTCAAAAGATTTGTTAAATTCTGCAAATTCATTTAATAATAATAAAAACATGTTTTTAGAAAACATTGATGCGTCTTCAGTTAAATTATTAGAGAAAGATTTTAAAACTGAATTGAATGAATCAATTAGTTTCAGTTCCATATAATCTTTTACATCAGAGTTCAAATCTGATGTTTCTCCACGTAACCATTCCGGTGTAGTGTGAAGTATTTCAGCAAGACTGTCCACAACAATTTTTTTAGAATTATCAATAAGTCCTGCTTCATATCTTTGAGCTGTGGATATATTAACGCCCATTTTGTCAGCTATATATCCTAAACTCAGATTTAATTCTTTACGTCTTTGCTTGATACGTTTTCCAATATCAGCACATAATTGTTTATCTCTCATAGGAATAAACTCCTCTCTTTAAGATAACAAAATAATATCATATATATTTGCATAATGCAATATTGAGTATTGAAATTAATTTGCTAAAGATATTGACAAATTTTAAAAAGCAAATTATATTATAAAACAATAATTGCAATATGCAAGTGAGAAAGGAGATGATAAACATGCAAAATGCTAAATTAGCTTATACAGTAGAAGAAGCTTCAAAATCTACAGGTATAGGAAAGAATACTTTAAGAAATCTAATTGAGTGGAAAAAAATACCTGTAATAAAGGTAGGCAGAAAGTTTCTTATTAAAAAAGATGTGCTGGAAAATTTTTTGTCAAAAAATGAAGGCAGAGATTTAAGAATAAGAAATGATGTTGAAGCAATTAAATAATAGGAGGGATTTAAAATGGCAAAAAGAACATATGAAGAAAGAAAAGATGAACTTTCAAAGAAACAAATTGCATATTTGGAAAAGGCAAACAATTTAAAGGAACAGATTAAAGAGTTGGAAAAGAAGCAGGCTGAGGAAAATAGAAGAAAGCGAAATCACAGGTTAATTGAGGTAGGTGCAGCAGTTGAATCAGTTTTGGGAAAAACTATTGAAAAAGATGACATACCTAAATTGATAGGATTTTTAAACAAGCAGGAACAAAACGGTAAATATTTTTCAACAGCAATGGGAGTTAAGGAAACAAATGTTAATTCAAATAAGTAGTTTGTGAAAGGGAGTAGATATTTTTCTATTCCCTTCTTCTTTTAAGAAGGGCGCACTTATACGTGGGCGGAGCCCAACGTTTATAAACATTCGCGTTGCTCATTGTGCGCTCTTACTCAGAGGGAGCCAAACTATGCGTTTGGATAGCACCAAGTTTCACTTGGATGGAGGTGTAAATATGGCAATATATCATTTTACAACAAGAATAATTAAATCAAGTATTGGAAAATGTGTTGTTGCGTCAGCTGCATATATTTCAGGACAAAAATTAAAGGATGCAAGACTTGGTTTATCTTTTAACTATACAAGAAAAGAAGAAGTTGTATTTGCAGAAGTACTCTTACCTAAAAATGCACCTGAAGATTTGGCTGATAGAGAAACTTTATGGAATGCAGTTGAAAAAAGGGAAAATAAACGAAACAGTCAGTATGCAAGAGAGTTTGAAATAGCAGTTCCCAATGAGTGGAATCGGGAGCAGACAATTTCAAGAATGCGGGAATTTATAAAGGAGAATTTTGTAAATAAAGGAATGGCAGCAGACTGGGCATATCATGAAAAAGAAGGAAATCATCATGTGCATTGTATGTGTACAATGAGAGCATTTAATAAAGATGGAAGTTGGTCAAATATGCGAAAGACAGAGTTCGCACGTGATGATAATGGAAACAAAATACCATTGCTTGATGAAAATGGAAAACAAAAGGTAAGAATCAGAAAAGGAAAGGGCGAAGAAAAACTTTGGAAAAGAATTGATGTGATTCAAAATCAATGGAATTCAAAAGAACAGCTTAAGGAATGGAGAAAAAACTGGGCTGATTATTGCAATAAATTTCTTATAGAGGAACAAAAAATAGATCATAGAAGTTTTGAAGAGCAGGGATTAGATATTGAACCTACAATTCATGAAGGCTATGCAGCAAGACAAATGGAACAAAAGGGAAAAGTATCAGACAGATGTGAGTATAACAGAAAAGTTAAGGAATCAAATAAATTGGTAATGCAGATTAAGAAGAGCATTGCTGAAATAACAAAAATATTAAAGGAAAGGGTTGAACAGATATATGAAAGAGTTGGAAGAGTTAAAGGAAGTATTGGCAGTGATAGAAAAGGTAGGGGATACATTGAGCCTAATGGAAGAACTGAATCAGGAAAACAGTCTGTTGAGTCAACAGGTAGATTCATTAATGATACAGAACAGAAAATTAATAGAACAGAACAAAACATTAAAACAACAGAATCAGCAATTGCTGAAATCAAAAGAAGAATGAGGAAGGAGAGTAGTAAGATAGATGACAGAATCAGAAAAATTAAAAATGAACGAGCTGGCAGACTTAGCAGAAGAACTGACAGCGGAGTTACAGCAGATGGAAACAACAATATTAACGCAGAAAGCAAAGATACAGAAACAATCATCAGACAACTTAAAACTGCAACGGACATTGCAGAAAGCATCATTGCAGATTCAGAATCAAGCAGAGAAAATAAAATTGTTGAACGAGAAAATAGAGAGCTTGAGCGAGAGCGACTTGCAGTTGAGGAAAGCAGAAGAAATGATGAAAGAAGCAATGAAAATAAAAGAACAGACAGACAGGCAAAGAGAAGATAACAACGCAATAATAAACGAAATCAAGGTGCAAAAGAAATTACTTGAAAATAAAGAAATAAAATTGTCAGAAAAAGAGAAAAAACTTGAATTAAGAAAGCAGGACTTACAAAAAGAAGTAAGTCAACAAGTCCTGATGGGAAAATTGAAAACAGAAAACCAAATGGAGAAAAAGTATAAGGGATTGATTTTTATATTACTTACATATGGAATTGTATTTTCGTTATGCGTTGCATATAGAAATAGTGTTTTGAAAAAAGACATTTTTCAAATTGGTAATTGGATTAAAAATATATTTATTAGAGTAATTAGATTAATTAAAAAAGCATATAACATTGTCGGATTTGAAATAAATTGTAATATAGGTAACAAAAACATGGCAGACGGTGTGAAAATATTGGCATATGTTGGAATAACAATAATGCTTTTGTTGATCGTTATGTTAATAATGGTTTTAGTTATAAAAATCGTAAAGCTGATTAGAAATAAAGTATTAGATAGAAACGCAGCTATAGTTGTATTAACAGAATTACTGGCAATAATTATTTTTGGAGATGTAATAAATAATTTATGGAAAATCAATTTAGTTATGGGTGCAATGGTTGTGTTGGTGATTTATGCCATTATAAAAGTGATGGTGAATGTTGAAGATATAGTTAGAAGAAATTATGTGCTGATATTAATAAGTGGGGGGATTGGAGTTGCGTTAGTTGTTTTTATGTTAGCAAAAGAATACATTAAATAAATTATTTGCATAATTAGACAAATTTGAGTTTTATTGTATTCTCTGTTACAATACAGAATTGTAATCTAAAAATACTGGTTGGGGGTGAAATCAATGATAGTGAATATTGCAGTGTGTGATGATAAACAGGCATCTTTAGATATTATTCAGAAAGAATTGGTTAAAGCTGCAAATAATTTAAACATTACAATAGAAACTTATCTTTATATGGATGGGAATGAAGTGGTAGATTTGATTTGTAACAGCAAAGAAGACTTTGACATTTTATTTTTAGACATAGACATGCCAAATATTTCCGGTCTTGAAGTCGCAAAAAAAATACGAAATGCAGGGTCTGATATTATACTTATTTTTATTTCCGCACATGAACAGTATGTGTTTGAATCTATTGATTATAATCCATTCAAATATATTAGGAAAAATAAAATAGAAGAAGAAATTGAATATTCACTGAAAAGAGCATATAAACGAATTTCCAGTGAAAATGCTAAAAGCATTGTAGTTAAAACAGAGGATGGAGAAGTCCGCTTAAAACATACAAGTATTATGTATTTTGAAGTATATGCAAGAAGGATGAGTGTATTTACAAACGGTAATCAAAAAAGAAATCTTGTAGGAAGAAAAACCATAAAGAAACTTTATAGTGAATTGAATGATGAAGATTTTATCCAAATACATAGTGGTTGTATTGTTAATGTGAAATATATAGATGAATATTCAGGTCACGATATAACATTGGATAATGGAACAAAATTGATTGTCAGCAGACCAAGAATAAAAGAAGTAAAAGAAGCCATATCAAGTTATTGGAGCAGAAGAGTATGATAGTATTATATTGGAGCGTAGAATATTTTGCAACATTAGTGGAAACTATATTGTGTTGTATTTTAGTAAAAATTTTTATAAAAAATGAATCATTTAATGATAAAAATAGTAAAATGAGAATATTTGTATATTCCTGTTTAGCGTCCATTATGGTTATGACAGTAAACAAAATGGAGCTGTTTTCATTTATTAATGGAATATTGGGAATTATTATGTTGTTTTCGCTACAGTGTATTATATACAGGCAGAGATATAACTTACTGATATTATCGACTTTAATTTATGCGGTAATAGATTCGGCAATTGATTTTGTTATTGCACAAATGGGTGGAATCCTTATGTCGGTAAAGACAAGTTATCTGCTTAACGAGCAAAGTTTAGAACGTTGTGGATGCGTTTTCATTAGTAAGTTGATATTATGCATTTTAATTTACTTAATTTATAAATATAATTATGAAAAAGTAGACATTCCTAAAAAGTATATAGTTGTAATATGTTTTATTGCAATTATATTAGTTGCTTTAGATTACTATACTATTGAAAAAAGTATAGTATCCGACAGTCAGGATATAAGGTTATTTTCGGTTATCTTTTTTTTCTTTTCAATTGTAATGATAATCGTGATGTTTGATTTGGTATTAAAGTTAGCGGAAAATTATCAACAAAAACAGGAGCTAGCTTTGTTGGAATTACAAAATGAAATGAATGTAAAAGCTGAGAAAAATACGGAACAGACCTTTAATTTATGGAGAAGTAGCATACACGATTATAAACATAAAGTATTGGTAATTAAACACTGGTTAGATGAAGGAAAAATAGAAGAATTAAAAGATTTTATTGAAAATGAAAGTGAGACTCTGGCGCAGAAGATTTATTACATAAAAACAGGTAATGAAGTGGTAGATGCCATTATAAACACAAAACAAAATTTGGCAGAAAAAAAGGGGATAAACTTTTCAGTTAATGTTAAAATTCCACCGGAATGCATAGTTTCAGATATAGATTTTGTGTGTATTTTTGGGAATTTAATTGATAATGCCATAGAGGCATGTGAAACACAAAGTGAGAAACGTATTGAAATTATTGTTAAGGAAATAAAAAAATTACTAATCATAAAAGTAATTAATTCATATAAGGGCAAATTACCTGATAAACTTTCGACTACAAAAAAAGAAAAGAGGTTTCATGGAATTGGATTGAAAAATGTAAAAAGTATTTTAGAAAAGTATGATGGAACATATCAAATGATAAAAGAAGATGACGAAGTAATTACAAAAATTATGATATTAAACAAAAAAAGATAACTCTGGAGTTCATTCCAGAGTTAATTTTTTTTTGCAAAATAATCCAAAAAAATAGCAAAAAAATCCATTTTTCGTTTTGTGGGATATTTTTTGATACTATTTGTAATAGCAATACAGAAATCAAAAGTATTGCTATGGGGTAAACTCAAGGACAAAATTAAAATGATGAAAGGAGATGAAAACAAATGAAAGAAAACAAGAAATTAGTCGGTAAGATTTTAAAGTCTGTTGCAAAAGTGTCAAGTGAATCAGCATCCATTTTCTGCTTTTATGAGCCTAAAATGCCTATGCAACTTTTGAAAGAAAAGCAGACAAAAAAGAGTTGCCATAAGGTAAATAAGAGTGTTTAAACATTTAGCGGAAGATGTTACATTCTTATTAATAAAAAATAAAATGTTAGATATTCAGTCATATGAGATTTATCTGTATGCAGTAGAGGTTATCATATTGAATGGAAGCATCTTATTAACATGTTTATTGATAAGCATATTGTCAGGAGAATTATTTCACATGCTGGCTTTCATTTTATTCTTTATACCGCTGAGAATGCTTGCAGGAGGATATCATTGTAAAAGAAGCGAGGTTTGCTTTTTATGTTCGATAGGAGTATATGGTCTGTCAATAGTGTTGGTTCATTGTGCAGAAAACTTATATGTAAATATTGTTATGCAAATACTCGGGATACTGTCAATTATAGTGATAATAGTATTTTCACCATTGATTAATTCAAACCATCCATTGGAGAAGTACCAGATTAAGCGAAATAAAAAGATAATATATGGAATGATTGCTGTTGATTTTGTCCTGTATGCAGTTTTCTATAAGCTTAATTTAACAATGGCATCAAGCGAGATAGTCTTTATTATTTTAGTTGCATTGACACTATTATTGGGAACGTTGAAAAACATAAGAAATATTTATAGGGAAAACAGATTAATTGAAGAAAGGAATTTAAAATGAGAAAGAAAATAGGAAAAGTAACAGCGTTAACATTGGCGTTATGTATGTCATTAGGTTGTACAGGAGTTTTTGCGGCAAACCAGTCTTTTAAATTCGATTTTAAAGCTAAAGAACTAAAAAAGCAGACAGCTAATTATGCAAAAGAAGATAATGAACAAAATGCATATGTTACATTGAAGGATACGAACTACAGTAATTTTTTATCAGGTGATGTATTTGGATGCCGTGTAAGAAAGGCATCTAATAATGCGGCAGTAACAAATTATACACTAATTAAGAAAATTAAGAAGTATAAATTGCCATATACGGCAAAAGGATATAAAAATACAAAGTATCATTTAGTGGGACAAATTGATAGTAGCGGAGATTATTCTAGTTTAAAAGTGCAAGGTGTGTGGCTTCCATAAGCTTTGAAATATTTTTATTACATATAAATTTTAGGTGGGTGCATGGGATATATATCCCATGCATTTGAAAATATTAAAGGAGAAAGGTTATGCATTTAAAAATAAATAGAGTAGGCATCTTTTTGATAATTGCATTAGCAAGTATGTTTGTGTGTGGGTGTAACAATAATAGTAAGACTTCAAATAATTATAATAAGGCTCAAAAGGAGTGGAAAAGAGAGAAGTTAGATGACAAATTGGTGGCAGATTTTAAAGCAGATAATATTCCCAGAAAAAATTATAATTCTTATGAGGTTGAATATACGTCAGTACCAGTGAAAAAAATAAAAGATATATTTTTCGATAAAGACAAAAGCAAAACTAGTATAACGAAAGAAGAGCGAGAAGATGACTCGGATATGGAAGAGTTAACATCAGAAAATGGGTTATATATATATTCCACAATAGAAGGAACAAATGGAAGAACAAAGGAAAGTGATTATTATAGAGCATTTCTTGGCTATGATTCAGATGCATGGGATGTGAATAATATGCCGACAAACCTAGGTACCGAAGATGAACTAAGTTTTCTTTCAAAAAAGAAATTGGATGAAAAAATAGAAAAAAGAATAAAAGAAATCTTACCAGGTTTTTCTGTAGGAAATTTTAATGTTAGATCCCTTACAAGTGATTATTTAAATAGTATACAAAATAAATATTTTGAGGAAGCGGAAAAAAGTAGTGATGAGATGATACGTGAGGAGTATAAAGAACAACAACAATGGAAAAAAAATTGGCGAAAAAAAGACGATGCATATTATGTTGTAGCAGAATTGTCATTGGATGGGATAAATATAAATAGTGGTGAGACTATGGAGTTGTCTAATGGAAAAAACATTAATCCTGTTTATATAACAATAATATATAATAAGAATGGTTTTGTGTATGTTGATTTCAGTAGTGTTATTAAAGTAAAGAATAGAAAGGAAGATGAAATAGTAACAGTGGCACAAGCATTAAAATCATTAAAAGATGATTTGACGTCAATTATACTTACAGATGAAAAGACCATTAAAGATGCACAATTTAGATATGTAATGATTAGTACATCAGACAATAAGAAAATAGAAATACGACCGGTGTGGATATTTGATGTTATGGTTAAGCTTGAACAAAAAAATAAAGATGACGATAATGGTGAAGAGATTTACATGGTGGATGCCGTAACAGGAGAGGTGTTACGATAATGTTGAAAAGAGAAATTAAAAACTATGGAGAAATTGTATTCAATGTAAGATTCTGTTTGTGTGTTGCCTGTATTTTTTTATTGTTTCAACTAGATACAGGAATACCTATGATGTTTTCTTCTTATCATTGGAGTGTAACTGCAAAAGAATGGGATATTATAAGCACTCTTCTGGATGCAATATATTTTGGAATGTATATTCAAATGATAAATATAGTATCTACAGCAGGATTTGGATTACGCTTCTGCGAGGAATGGAAAGCGGGAATTGTTCCGTGGATGGTTAGAAAATGCGGGCTAAAAAAATATGCAAGACTGTACGTTTCTATTGCAACACTTTCAGGAGGAAGTATTGCAATAGTTGGATTTATATTGTATGTGATATCCATAAAGATGCATAATGTATCATTGCTTAATCCAGAGTTACTAGAAAATCTTAAAACGACAGCAAATTATGGATATACACTGAATACTCATAGTGGAATAAAATATATTATAATAATGGCAACTCTTTATTTTATAGTGGGAGCATTGGCATCCGTAATTGCTATATGTATGTCCACGTTGATAACAAATAAGTATTTTGTTATGGTATCGCCATACCTTATATATAGAATTTACGTAGAAATTTCTAAAATTATAAATATACCATATAATCAGCGAATTGATTACTATTTGTTTGGACGACAAGAGATTGGAAAGTCATTTTGGCAAACTGAAACAATAATATTATTAATTCTTATATTAATTATCATTGCAGGGCAGTTTATGTTTAGAAAAGGATTAAGGAGAAAATTGGTATATGAAAAATATTAGAAAGATATATGCAGTATGGAAATTTCAAATGATTTCAAAGATTATTAATATAAAAACTTTAATTATCTTTTTAATAATGTTTTTGTATATTAGAGCCTATGAAGAACCTATTATGGATTTCTTAAAAGCAGTGGGAATTGGTATTGAGCCATATTTGTATCCCATATTGATGAATGACATAGTGTTTCCAATTATAATTTTATTGGGATACCTTATTCTAGTATGCGATGCTCCATTTATAGGTAATGGATATCTTTTTCTGGTAGCAAGATGCGGGAAAAAATCATGGATAATAGGTGAATCATTGTTTATGTTATCTTATTCTGCATTATATACGTTATCAATGTATGTTTTTACCATTATAAATTTCGGAACTAAAATTGAATTTGGCACAAGTTGGGGAAAGGCAATACTTACCTTAACAAGAACTGATGCAGCACAACAGTTTGGTATACATGATTTCAACCAGACGGTAGTAGAGAATTATATGCCTATTGAAGCAACTGCAAAAACTATTTTTTTATGTACATTACTTTTGTGGTTTATTGGAATGTTGGTATTTGCTTTGAATTATCTGTTAAAAAATCAGGTGGGAGTATTGTTAGCAGCAATGATTATATTTGGAGATTTGGCAATATACAATTTCTTTAGTGACAGTTTATATAGATTTTCACCAGTGTCGTTGATGAAATTGTCAGTGATAACAGGAGTGAACCAATGGAATCCTACATTCTTATATGCAACTAGCGTATTAATAGGTGGAAGTTTAATACTTATGGCAATTGTAATGGTTAGTGCAAAATTTACAAAGGGTATAAGCATAGATAACAGGAGGCAACGATAATGAATGAAATGGTAAAAGTGAAAAATGTGACATTAAATATAAAAGATGCATTAATTCTTGACAAAGTTAATTTAAGTGTAGAAAAAGGAAGCATATGTGGTTTGGTAGGAAGAAATGGTTCGGGAAAGACAATGCTGATGAAGTGTATTTGTGGATTTATTCCGGTAACAGAGGGGGAGATTCTAGTGAATAATCAGAAAGTGGGAGTAAAGGATAAGTTTGCAGAAAATCTCGGATTTATTATCGAGACACCGGGATTTATGCCAAATTATACGGCATACAAAAATCTTGAGTTTCTTTCTTCCATTAACTCAAAAGTGAATAAACAAAGAATCAGGGAAGTAATTGAGTTGGTTGGTCTGGATCCTGATAGTAAAAAGAAGGTTGGAAAGTTTTCTCTTGGTATGAACCAGAGGCTTGGATTAGCACAGGCAATTATTGATAATCCGGATTTGTTAATTCTTGATGAACCGTTCAATGGACTTGATAATGATGGAGTAAAACAAATCAGAAAACTGTTACTGACATTAAAAGAACAGGGAAAAACAATTATTATGGCGAGTCATACAAAGGAGGATATAAATATTCTATGTGACAGAGTATGCTTTATGGATAATGGACGTCTGATATTAGGAACTAATAAGGAAAATGAATAAAAACCTAAAATCCTTCCCACAAACACTTGAACTTTTTACATTTTATTATAAAATACCATAAAGTTTTATATTGCCCGCAATGCCCGATAAATAAAGGAATTGCGGGCATTTTTATAACACAAAATAATGCATAATAAACTGATATAAAATGCCCTAGGGCTTTCAGGGTGTGCAGGGTTCGAGGCCTCAATTGTCATTTCGGTCGATGCTTCTGCCAAGGGCAGAGTTGTCCACAGGACAACCGCATCCCTGGAGGCGCACTTGCGGGTACCGTTTCGGACATTAAATTGCCTGGGGTGGTACTTTTCTTTGTGCGTAAGCAATGAGTCACATAAAAAAAGAGAGAATGTTCAGAGAGAAATGTTTACATTTCGAAAAGAACATTCTCTCTTTTTTTAATGCGGCGAATGCCGCATCAGCGAAATGAAGCAAAGCGTAATTGAGCTGTATGTGACTCATTCAAGTGGTGAGTAATCGGCGAATGTCGCATCAGCGAAATGAAGCGAAGCGTAATCGAGCTGTATGTGACGAATTAAAGTGGAGAGCAGCAAATATTAGGCGTTCTATTCGTAATTATTGGTGCAATAGAAAAGCATAAAAAACAGGGCAGGTAGCTTTAAATACTGGAATTTTTGACAAATATATGAATACATATTATTATAAAGTTGTATGCGTTTTGTGTACAACTTTATTTCATAATGGGGAAGTATGAAAAAGTACATATCTAAATAAAAACTTACAAAATCTATTTCTAAAAGTTTCAGTTACAAGTTTCATACATTTTTCCATTACAGTAGTTTTAACATAAGATAAAACAAAATTCAGGAGGGAAATATGAAAAATAAGAAGAAATTATGCATAACTATTGTGGTGTGCCTGGTGGTTGGAATTATCAGTGGAATTGCGTATTTCCAAGTTGGTAAAGCAGCAAAAAAAGACAACAGTCAGGTAGTTAATGAAAGCACTACTACTAAAAAAGACAAGGGTAAAACCGGAAAATCTTTGTTAAATGAAATTAATATAAAATCTTACAAGGACATTTCAAAAATTGTTGTAGGTGAAAATTCACAGGAAGATGTATCATGGGTAGAACCAATTCAAACAATAACATTCACAAATAAAGATGATATTGATTATTTATATAATCAACTATCTAAATTAAAAACATTGAATAAAAACGGAGCTGATGATGAAAATGAAGTAGAAGCTCCCAAAAAGCGAACAATAAAAATATATGGGAAAAAAGGGTTAAATATTTTGATTAATTATAATCCAACTAGGGGAAGTCTGATTGGAAATATATATGAAAAAGATAAAAGTGTAAAGACTTTTGCTTTTGAGAATATCTCTGAAGAATTTAATAATTGGCTTATTAATCAATGTGATATTCAAATGAAGACAGATTATTCAGAACAATACAATAGGTATCAAAAGATGCAAAAATATGTTACTGCATTACAAAAATATGAAGGTGAATCCTGGTATAGCGGAAACGAGATTGCACTGGTTGATGGCGATTTGAAACTAAAAGTTTTTATATGCAGAGATAACAGTGAAAATCGCAAAAAAATATTAAAAATTGTAGATTCACCAGAGGACATTGTGTTTGGAAATAGAGAAATTTCTTATGCAAAATTAAAAACTGTAAAAGAGTTTATTAGCAATCAAATTCTTCACGACAGAGAAAAATATGACTACATAGTTGGATGTGCTATTACTTCCAAAGAAATCAAAATTACCATGTCAGGTAATGTAAAAAAATCACAAATAAACGACTTTTTAACAGAATTTGAAGAGTATAAAAATTATATAAATATAGTCAAATAAGATGTAAAAATCAGAAAAAAATCAACGCTTATGTCGAAAAAAACGACGTTCGTGCAAAAACTATTTACAATTAAATAAAAAGAAGTATGCTAACTCTTGTCCGGGCAATACAACAGTATATACGGAAAGGACAAGGGAAGTGTACAAGTGGGTACATTGGTTTTGGAGCTTATTAAAATGAGTTGATTTATATTAATCTTATATGTAAAAATATGGTATAATTTAATATATTTTACATTAGGGAGCAAAGAAATCAATGAACATATTTTGTAATATACTGGCAAATCTTTTTCATATAATGGGGATTTTATTGATTGCAGAAAATATTTTACAGTTTACTAAATCTAAAAATAGTAATGGTCTAAAAATATTAGCAACAATTATTGTATCCATATTCAGTGCTAATCCTGTATTGATGAAACATACGGGGCTGGATTTAATAAGCTTTTTAGTATGTATATTTATAATTATAAAGATTTGTTTTGTTGAAAAAAATAAGACGGTAATTGTATATATCATAGGAAGCTCTATGGTATTGGAATGTGTTGAGATGTTTTTTTCACAAATTGTTGAGACAATAGTAGAGATGCTAAAACTCAATGCAAGAAATTATTCTAATCTAATAGCATCACTATTAACGTTGATTTGCATTATTGTTTTATCAATTATAATAAAACGAAAGTATATTTACGGAATAAAGAAGATAGCTGTTAAATATTGGACAATTATGACGATAAATATAATGGCAAATTTCTGTGTATTGGCAATACTGGCATATATAACAATGAAACAGGTTGTACATGACGGGAAAGCTGTTTACATCATAATTTATTTACTTGTTTCCATAGGATTAATAATTCAAATAGTTTCAACAGTAGCTTTGATAATTTCAAGAAATATACACAGAGAAAATGAAATGTTAGCAAAGAAATACTTGGAAGAACAAAAAAACTATTACGAATACCTGGAACAAAGGGAAGTCGAAACCAAGAAATTCAGACATGATATAAGAAATCATTTATATCTATTGGATAAAGTGAAAAAAGAGGGGAAGAATGAAGAATTTGAAAAATATCTTCAGGATATTATAGAGCGCGTTGACAGGTTAGGAACTAAGGTAAATGTTGGAAATGATATTGCCAATGCCATATTAGATAAATATTATGCTGAAGCAATTAACAAAGGCATTAACATACAGATTCAGGGACATTTCCCAATAAACTGTAGTGTTAGTGCATATCATTTATGTACAATATTTTCTAATCTGTTGAGCAATGCTATAGAGGCGGCAGAAAAAGCCACGATAAAGAAAGTTTGGGTAATATGTCGTTATACGGAAAACGAGATAATAATAGAAATTGGAAATTCTTATTGTGATAATAATCTTAATAAGAAAAATCTAAAAACTAAAAAGCCCGAAAAACAGTATCATGGTTGGGGATTGAAAAATGTAGAAGATAGCGTCAATGCATGTAACGGGTTAATAGACATAGAAATCGAAAATGGTTGTTTTGTTGTATCAGTTACATTAAAGAATAATGAGGTATAAGGAAAATGAATATAGCCATTGTTGATGATGAAAGCTGTTGGAGAGAAGTAGCGCAAAAAGTAATTAATAATTACACAGGAGATAAAGACAGAATTGAAATGTTTAGCTCGGGAATGGAATTCCTGAAAAAAGACAAATACTATGATGTTGTAATTATGGATGTAGAAATGCCGGATTTAAACGGCTTTGAGACAATAACGGAATACAACAAAAGTAATAAAAACAGTATTGTCATAATTCTTACGACACATTTGGACTGTGCAAGACAGGGATTTTTGGTAAATGCATTTCGATACATTGATAAGTTAAATATGCAGAATGAATTAGAAGAAGCTTTTGGAGCAATACAAAAAATAAATGAAAATAAATACGCCTGCATAATAGGGCATAAAAGTAATGAGACAAGAGAAATTCCTATTAATTCAATTCTATATATTGAAACAAAGTCAAGAAAAACACTAATTCATACAGAAGAGGGTTGCTTTATTTCGGATGAAAAAATCAATGACTTGGAAAACCGGTTAGAAACATATGGGTTTTACCGAAGTCACAAATCCTATTTGACCAATATGGCAAAGGTGGAATACATTGATAAAGAATTTGCATATTTTAAAGATAATGAGAAATCTTATGTTAGCGTGAGAAAATATGCAGAAACGAAAAAACGATATATTGCAGCAAAGAAAAAAATCGCAGCTATGTAATAAAAAAACGGCATGAACGTCAAAAAAACAACGTTCATGTCGTTTTTTTCGACGTTCGTGCAAAGTCTATTGATAAGGAAGGGAAATGTGAGTATACTGTGATGCGTATCTAAATTTAGATGTACAAACATAAAAAGTAGGGAGTGCTTTTTTACATTACTAATCAAAAATGGGAGGAGAAAAAATTGAAGAATGTACTTAAGAAAGGAATCGCATTTACATTGGCATTAACATTAAGCGTTAGCAGTGCAAACGTGAGTCTGTTTATTACAAAAGCAGATCAGCAGGCAGAAGAAAAAAGCAATGTTGAAAACAGTAATTTCACAGTTAACAGTGAAACAGTTAAACCGAAAGTTGTAGAGGAAGTTATGTCAGACAGAACAACAGATTCTACTACTTTTTTGCTATCCAATGGTATGAAACAGACAACATACTATTCAGATGACATTTATTTTGAAAATGAAAAAGGCAAATTAGCGGAATATGACAATGAGTTTGTTAAGCTTGATAAAAATGATAAAAAGCAGGTTGTAAATTCAGTAGAAGTAAGTGGAAGTGAAAAAGAAGAATACAGTTATGTAAATAACGAAGGGGATTCAAAGCAGTTTTTACCAAACAAACTGTCAGAGAAAACACCAGTCGTAATGACAAAGGAAAATTATGTAGTATCTTTTGCACCAACAGATGTAAAAGGTGAAGGTGAAGAAGGAACAGAGGAGAATGCCTTATCAGCAAAAACTAAAAAAATAAGCCTTGATTCTAAAACTGTAACAAACGTTTATGATGGAAGCAGGGAAGAGAAGAAGATAGTTGCTAATTATGAAGGAAAGAATGAATCAACGGAATTATCTTATGAATCATTAGAGCATGGATTAAAGGAAAACATTACTTTAAACAATAAACCTGAGAGTAATATTATTTCATTCAACTTTACATTACAGGACAGCTATGCAAAAGTGGATGAAGTTGGTGGAGGAATAACAATATATTCAGATGACGATGACATTGTAGGTGGAATAGAAGCACCTTTTATGAATGATGCAACTAAAAACAATTATTCTGAAGAACTACATTATGAATTAGCAGAGGTGTCAGAAAAAGAGAGTAACGTACATAAGTATATTTTAAAACTTGTAGTTGATGAAAATTATTTGGAAAATGCATCTTACCCGGTGGTGATAGATCCTACAGTTACCTGGAATGGAACAGGGGATTTACCGGAAGCGTATGTTTTGAAAAGTGCGGCAAGTACAAATTATTTTAGCAGCGGCGTGAAGACTTTTTCCGTAGGAAAGGGAAGTCAGGGAGTTTTCCGTACATACTTTAGAGCAATGAAGCTGGCGAACACAGTAAAAAATAAATATATAGACAGCGCAACACTAACAGTATACGAAAATGGAGACAGCGTAAGCGGTTCGACAATTTATGTGAAACCCGTAGCAAACAGTTTTAAGTGTGGAACCGTAAACTGGAACAATCAGCCGGGTGGCACCAGCGCTACGCTTGCATCTTTTAAATCAAAGGGGAAAAAGAACGCAAAGCATGAAATTAACTTAAAAACATGGGCGCAAAATGTTTCCAAAGGTTCAGGTGGTGGAAATAAATGTTATGGTCTTTTATTTAAGGCAAGTAGCGAATCAGCTTCATCGTATGTAAAATTTTATGGGGCAAGAGCAGCAAGTTATGTGCCAAAATTAAAAGTGGTTTATTATGATGCACCGGCTACAGCAACAAGTGTTAAAGCCGTTAGTGCAAGCAACACAGCCAGAACATTTATTGCCGGAGGAGAGTTATTAAATGTTTCATGGAGTGGTGTATCAGCACATGCATTAAGCTATGTTCAGTATAGAATTGAAAATTCATCAGGCACAGATGTAGTGGGCTATTCCGAGTCAACACATATTGGAACTACTGCATCAGGAAGCAAAAACATAAATATAAGCTCTTTAACTGACGGAACTTACAAAATATATGTCAGGGGAGCTGATAAAGCAGGTATAAAAGGAACAGGAAAAGGGGCTACATTTGTTGTTGACAAAACGAAGCCGGTATTTAGTTCTGCAATAATTAGCAGTAGTTCTGCAAACAATTATAAAAGTGAAGCACCATCAGTAAGCTGGAAAGTTACGGAAAAAAATCTAAGTGCCATTCAGTTTAGTGTAAACGGCAGTGCATATAAATATTTGAGTAATCAGACCAGTGGAAGCGAAGAAATAGACAGCCTTGTTTCAGGTAGCGCAAATGCAATAAAAATCAGAGCAGTGGATAAGGCAGGAAACATAAGTGATGTAAAAAGCTTTACATATTACTATGATGAGGACGAACCTGTAATAAGTGCGTCAATTAGTCCTAATACTAATAGTGAAAAAATGGATAACTCAGGGAAAAATCCTATATTGAAATATACAATAAGCGATAAGACATTAAAGAGTTATGAAATAGAATTAAACGATGAAAAGATAAATACCAGTGGTTCATCAGGAGAAGTGGAATTAAAGAATGTTGAAGAGGGAGAAAATGACATTTACATTACATCCATAGACAAGGCAGGAAATGATTCTGAACAGGAACTTTCATATTATAAGGACACAGTAGCACCGGAAAAAGGAACTGTCAGAATAACTCCAAAGACAGGCTTTTTTAATTCAAGTAATCAGATACCGATAGTTAAATGGGATGGAATAACAGATGATAATTTATCATGTGTTCAGGTAAAGATAGACGATGGGGAATATAAAGAGCTAGGAAAAACTTCAAAGGGAGAAGGTCAGTTGCAAAGTGCTGACTTTAAGAAAAATGGAAAATATAAAATTACAATAAGAGGAATAGACAAGGCAGGAAATGTGTCCGAGGAAATCAGCAGTAATTATTATTACGATGCCGCAGATTATGCTTTGGAAGATTATACACCTATAAATGTTTATGCAACAGAACAGATTGGTGGAAACACAATTCTCAGATTTGCAACAAAGAATGAAAAATACCGAGATGATGTGAAGTATCAGGTATACAGATCAACAACACCAAATGTGGTAATTAGTGAAAAAACATTTGTTAAGTCTTATTCATCAAAAGGTTCAATCAGAATATCAGGTGATGAAAATGTAACATACTATTACAAGTTAAGAACAGTGAAAAAAACCGGTACTGAAACATTGTATAGTGATTATTCAGATGAAATAAGTTCTACAACAATAGGAATGGATATAGCAGAAAGACGATTAGGAGAAAATACATTAAATGAATATATGTCGTTAGAAACGTCAAATGGTAGCGGTCAGGTAGAATTATCCAAAGGAAATTTTGTTTATTCTCAGGATGATATATCATTACCTGCACCACAGTTACCAATAAATATTTCCAGAACATACAACTCTAAATCAACAGAAATTACATCTATGGGATATGGCTGGAGACAGGCGTATGATATGTATGTTTCAGAGGTTGGAGATAAAATTTACTATGTGGACGACTCAAATGCTTTGTACACATTTGAAAAAAAGGATGATAAATATATATGTAAAGAGAATATAGATTTATCATTAGAGATAGATGATGACATATTATCCAGAAAAATAGAAAAAGACGGTAAAGTTATAAAGGAATTAGAATTAGACGTTTATTATAAAATTATGGATAAAGACGAAAATATTTATCGTTTTGATGAGTTTGGACGTTTGATTTTAATAGAAGAGAGTAATGGAACTTTTGTCAACATAGAGTACAACAATAAAAACGGAAGAATAGACAGTGTTAATACATCTAAAGGTCAGGTAGTGAAATATTCATATAATGATAATGGCTTGATTAGTAAAATTGTTGCAGCTCCTAATAGTGACAAGTCATACAGTTATGAGTACCAGTATGAAAACAGCAAATTAAGCAAGGCTACATTTGTAGGAACAAATGGAAATAAAATAGATTATAAATATGGTTACGATAATAACAATAAATTGTCAGAAATAACAGATGCAATGGGAAATAAATATTACATTAATTATAATGCAGAACGTATTTCTAAATTTATTTATCCTAACGGAGAATATAATGAGTTTAGTTTTGACAATGATTCAAAACAATCACAGACTATGTCAAAACTAATAAAAGTTAGTAATGGAAAG
The DNA here is from genome assembly GCF_003477765.1 of Eubacterium sp. AF34-35BH. Lineage (NCBI taxonomy): Bacteria > Bacillati > Bacillota > Clostridia > Eubacteriales > Eubacteriaceae > Eubacterium > Eubacterium sp. AF34-35BH. The sequence continues at coordinate 191,153 of NZ_QUDZ01000005.1, read as the reverse complement.
AAAGTATATAGTGAAGAGTACCATTTTACAACAGATGGTAGAATTACATATAATAAGGATGCACTAGGCAATGTTTCAGCTTATACATACGATAACAATAATAAAACATTAGTGACAAAGAGTACCGACAGTGAAAGTTATTATACATTAGAAGGTGATACAGTAGTTCTGAAATCTGTGGAAAATAGTGAAAACACTAAATATGATACCCATGGTAATATTGTTAAGTCTGTAGATGAAGCCGGAAATGTAACAGAATATACTTATGATTATAGCGATAACTTGTCAGAGGCGGTAAGAAATCAACCTAAAACTGTTAAAACAACAGACTATAGTGGAAAAGTTATTGAAAATTGCTTAAATGAGTATGATAAGTTTGGAAATGTCATAAAAGAAACAGATTACATAAAAAACATTGTAACCATATATACATATGGAGATGATGGTGAAGTGTCAAGTGTTCGTGAATTATTAGGAGAGAACGTAAAGGATAAAGACTTTCAAAATACAGCCATTTCATCAAGCGTTGAAAATACAGAGTATAATGATGATGGAGATGAAACAGAGGAAGAATCACAAGAGGGAACAGTAGAAGAAAAGACTGTTAATATTTATGATGATTTAGGTAATGTTGTATTAGACATTACAAGTAATTCTGAAATCAATGATGATATAGTTTCAAAATTATCAAAGGACAGCAGTGTAAATAATATAAAAGACTGCATTAAAGGAACTAAGTTGGTTGTAAATAAGTATTATTATGACGAATTTTTAAGAACAACTAAAACTACAGAAGTGTCAAGAAAAGGTGTAAGAACTACAGAAAATAAATACGACAATAATGGGAGCGTTATAGAATCAAAAGATGAAAAAGGCAGAATAACGAAGACAACACTTGATTCTATGAATCGTGTTACAAAGACAGAATTAATTGTAGGAAATGATACCAGAGAAGATAATGTTTCATACTCCTATGGAAGCATCAATAGAAATAATGGTATTAAATTAGAATTATTAGAAAATCTAAGTGTTGTGACTACAACAAATAAAAAAGGAGAAATCGTAGGAAAGACTTATACTGATGCATACGGAAGAACAGTTAGAGAAATGAGTTCCGGTCTTTTTGCTGATTATTCATATGATAACAGTGGCAAGCTTTTTACTACCTACGTCAGCGGAGTAAATGAAACAAATATGGATTTGGTGGCAGATGGAGAACTGGAAGTTTCTACATATGATTCAAAAGGAAGATTAACAGCTACAATCAATAATCCTAAAATTGAAGGGAATATAATAAAAGTAGGAGATGACTCCATTGTTACTAAAAATAAATATGATAACGCCGGCAATCAGATATCATCAACAGATGCAATGGGAAATTTAACAGAGTATGAATATGACAATCAGGGAAGAATTAGCAAGGTAATTGAAAATGGAGAGGTTAAAGGAACATACAAATATGATGAATTTAATAAAGATTCTTCAGGAAAGTATAAATCAATAGAAGAATTAGTTACCTATGCTAACGGAGCCGTATCCAAAACAATAACTAATGGTTCTGATCAGATAATGTCAGTGGAAGATGAGAGTTCTGATGGAAATATAAAAACAGAGTATGAATATGACAAAGATGGAGAATTAATAAAGGAAATTTATGCAGATGGCTCATATAAAAAATACGAATATGATATTGATGGAAATCAGATTAAAGAATCAAGCTACTTATCTAACGGTAATCTGACAAATGAAACAGAATCTACTTATGATGATGAGGGACAGCTAATAAGAAATATAGACAAAAATGCCAATACACCATATCGATATACATATTATGAATATGATGATTATGGAAGAAATATATCTGTGGCAGAGGTGAATGGAAGTAGCACTCCTAGCGCAGATGAAATTGAAAAATCAAAATTAAAATATGTTTATAATGTAGATGATGTTATTGAAAAAGTTTATTATCCAAATAATAAATCTGACAAACTAAAAGGCATTAAGTTCAATTATAATAAGGATAAGTGGATTGTATCCATAGAAGGTTTATTTTCAGGAGATGAGGCTTGTAAAATAAGAGAATATATTTATCAGAACGATGGAAAAATTAAGACCATTAAGGATTACAATAACTTTATGGATAAAAGTTCAAATTATATACAAAGAGAATATGAATATGATATATTTGACAGGGTTATATCCATGAAGTATTTCAGTAATTTAGCTGTAGATAACATATTAGAAATGTATAACTACAAGTATGATAAAAATTCACATGTAGTCTACAAAAAAGAAGTCTTTAATTATTCAAATAATAAAAAAGATGAGGAGACAACTTATGAGTACAATAATCTAAATCAGCTTAAGAAATCTGAGAAGAAAGATAACCTGACTTATAAAACTACACTGTCAACCTATGAATATGATAAACTTGGAAATAGAACTTATGAAGGAGTTACTACTAAATATACAGCTGCAAATACGGACGAAAAGCTGGAAGGTAATTTCCATTATAATAGCTATAACAAATTAAACCAGTTAATAAGTTCATACGAAGTAGAATCATCTCAAGGAACAGCAACAAAGACATACCATAAGACTTATAAGTATGACAAGAAAGGAAACAAGATTGCAGAAGTAGATGAGAAGAGGGGAGAAAATTCTACTTTTACTTACAATGTTGATAACCAGTTAATTGATGTTAGTATTAAAAAGAATGGTAAAGATAAATACAGACAGCATAACGAATACAACGGTTCAGGACAGCGAATTAAGAAAATCGACACTACTGTTTCCGATACAGAAGAGAAAACAGAAACTATAAACTACTACTATGAAGGAAGCTTGCTACTTTATACAACAAATGAAAAGGGTGAAAAGACAAGTCAGAATATTGTTGGAGATGCAAGTAATGTTTTTGCAACAATCAGATACACAGATGGACAGTCAGAGTATTTTTATTCTAAAGACATACAGGGAAGTACAACCAACATCATAGATAAAAAAGGAGAGTGTCGCAATTCATATAATTATACAGACTTTGGTGAAACAACCGAAAGAATAAGTGCATCAATAAAAAATGAAGTTTGTTATACAGGCGGTGTGTATGATGAAACCACAGGATTATATTATTTGAATACAAGATACTATAGTCCGGAGGATGGTGTATTTCTAAGTCAGGACACATACCGAGGAGAAGAAAACGATGCAGCAAGCTGGAACTTGTATGGATACTGCGAAGGTGATCCTATAAACTATACAGATCCGACAGGAATGTGGGGCGAAGAGATACATAAGGCATTAACGAAATCGGCATACAATAAGGTTCTTGGTAAGTCATTGTCAAAAAAAGAAAGGAAAAGACTGAAAAATATTGGCTTGAAGCGTTTACAAAAGAATTGTACATTTCCAGATAAACAAAGGGGAACAAATCCTCGATATAAAGATGGTTCATACCATGGACATGGTAATTATGATAAAGTTATGTCAAGGGCATTAAGTGGTGCAAATAAAATTTATAAGAATAAAAATTATGAAGGATGTAGCAGGCAATTAGGAATTGCATTACATACAATTCAGGATTTTTATGCACATAATGTTAAATTAGATGGTGAAGTGGTTACATCCAGAAAGGTGGCAGATGGAGTAGTTAAAGTTTCAGGAGATGGAAAATTCACGTTGGGTAAGCATCCAAAATATATTACAGACAAATTTATTGAAAAATATGAAAAAAAACGTGGAAGCATAGCTGCTGAAGTAACGAAAAAAGAAAAGAAAGGAAAAAAATTAGGGATACACTCAATGACGGCAGATAATCCGTTAGCCTATTTTAAAAAGGGAAAATGGGTATTTGTTAAATCAAGGTGGAGGAATCCAAGGTATAAAAAAGCACGTACGGCTTGTGTGAAATATTTAATGCATTTTGTAAAAAATGAGAATAGAAAAAGTTATAAATTGAAATATTAGTTTTAAGGAGGAATATCATATATGAAGAGTATAAAACAAAACAAGATGTGTATAAGCATTTCATTGATGTTAATACTGTTGTTATGCATGTTTACGGCAACATCAAAAAATATATACGCACAGTCAAAAGACAGTAATGACGTAAAAGCTATCCAGAGCATAATAACAATCCAGAGAAATAAAGGTGCAAAGGTTAGCACAAATTTAGATAATAAGAGACAGTACAAATGGAGCAAGAAAACAGGCAGACTACGAGAAATAAACTGGTATAAAAAAGGACTTAAGGGAAATATTAATTTTAATAAATTAACAGAATTAAGATACATAAATGTAAAAAGAAACAGCCTGAAAAATATTAGTCTAAATAAAGTTGAGAAACTTAAGATATTAATGTGTCAAAAGAACAAACTAAATAAACTATATATTAAAGAAAATAAAAAATTAGATGTTTTAGACTGTTCTAACAATAACATTAAGAAATTAAATGTAGTAAAAAACGAAAAATTATGTGAATTTGATTGTTCTCATAATTCATTAAAGAAGTTAAAAATTAGTAAAAGCATGAAAAAGCTGTTTGCGTTAGATTGTTCATATAATAAAATAACAAAGTTGAAGATTAAGGGATTACATCATTTAGAAAATATTGATTGTAGCCATAACAGATTAAAGCAGTTATGCATAAAAAATATTGGATCTGTTGTTTATTTAGATTGCCAAAACAATAAATTAACAGAATTAAATTACCCTAATGAAAATATTGCAGAATTAAATTGTTCTCATAATAAACTGATATCAATAGATGTAAACTATATGGGGCAATTGAATTGCTCTTATAATAATATAAGAGAATTAAAAGGTGGAAGTAATAGCTTGTCATCGTTATATTGTAGTCATAATCAGATAACAGACATAGATATTGGAAATTTGTTTGAGGATTGGCCGGGAAATTTATATTGTGATCATAATAATATCTCATCTCTTGATTTAACCGGAATTTTAGGAATGGAAAAGGTAGTGTGTGACAAAAAGGTTAAAATGATTGGCGTTGCTAGTGGAACCAAGGTGGTTAGAAAATAGTCTTAATGGCAGAGAGCTTATAATCTTTATAATAAATACTTGGGATTTCAGGATTATAAAAAGTACATAAAACTTTATATACCTCGCAATGTCTTATATATAATGGCATTGCGAGTATTTCAAGTATTTCCTAATCAAATGAATTTCGACTTTAAGTGAATATCGAAGCTTAAATCGGTGAAATAAAAATCGGAAAAACTACGTTAAATTATTATAAACAATTTAACAGGAGGAGAAAACTTATGAAGAACGGAAAACTAAAGAAAGCACCTATAACAATTATATTTTCATTAATGATATTATTTTGTATGTTTACGGCAACATCAAAAAATGTGCATGCTCAAGAGAAAGATATTAATGATGTAAAAGCCATTCAGAAAATAATAACAATCCAGAGAAATAAAGGTGCAAAGGTTAGCACAAATTTAGACAATAAGAAGCAGTACAAATGGAGCAAGAAAACAGGCAGATTGATTGAGGTAAGTTGGGCTAAAAAGAGCTTAAAGGGAAAAATCAATTTCAATAGGCTGACAGGGTTAAAAGATATCATTATTACTAGAAATAAAGTTACAGAAATAAACATAAATAAGTTGAAGAAACTTGAATTTTTAGAGTGTTCCAATAATAACCTAAGGAAGCTTAATATACAAAAGCATAAAAAATTAGAGGAGTTATTTTGTTCCCACAATCGTTTGAAAAAGTTAAAGCTTGACAAAAGTATGCAGGAACTCTCATATGTCTATTGCTCAAACAATAAAATAAATAAATTACATGTTGAGGGGTTAAAGATGTTGGAAGTTCTTGATTGCGATAATAATGGAATGAAGAAGTTAGAGCTTAAGAATCTTGGTGACATTTGTATTTATTGCGAAAATAATAAGCTTAAGAAGTTAAATTTTTCAAATGTTGCAGTTGTAATGTTATTTTGTAGTTATAACAAGATGGAGGCTGTAAACACATACAACGCACAGGTACTTCATTGTTCTAACAATAAAATTAAAGAAATAAAAGGTTCTTTTTACAATATGACATATTTGAAGTGCGATAATAATCAAATAACGGAATTGAACATTGATAAACCATGTGATGAATTTGAAGAACTTTATTGTTAGAACAATAATATTACAAGAATTGATTTTGCAGGAATAAAGAGTATGAATAAAGTTGTGTGTGACAAGAAAGTAGATTTGGCCGGCTTATCAAAAAAAGTCAAAGTTAAAAGAAAATAAAAATTGGAAAAAACTACGTTAAATGATTATAAACAATTTAACAGGAGGACAAAACTTATGAAGAACAGAAAACTAGAGAAGACACCTATAACAATCATTCTATCGCTAATGATATTATTTGGTGTGTTTACAGCAACATCAAACAATGCATATGCACAGTCAAAAGATATTAATGATGTAAAAGCCATTCAGAAAATAATAACAATCCAGAGAAATAAAGGTGCAAAGGTTAGCGCAAAATTAGATAATAAGAAACAGTACAAATGGAGCAAGAAAACAGGCAGACTGCGAGAAATAAACTGGTACAAAAAAGGACTTAAAGGAAAAATTAATTTTAATAAATTAATAGAATTAAGATACATAAACGTTAAAAGAAATAACCTGAAAAATATTGATATAAATAAACTTAAGAATCTTGACGTATTAATGTGTCAAAAAATAACTTGAATAAGTTAAATATTAAAGGCAATACAAAAATAAGAATTTTGAATTGTTCAAACAATAACATTAAGAAACTAAATGTAATAAATAAGGAAAAGTTATATGGATTATATTGTTCGCATAATTCATTAAAAAAGTTAAAAATTAGTAAAAGCATGAAAAAGCTGTTTGCGTTAGATTGTTCATATAATAAAATAACGAAATTAAATATTAAAGGAGTACGTCTTTTAGAAAATATAGATTGTAGCCATAACAGACATAGATATTGGAAATTTGTTTGAGGATTGGCCGGGAGATTTGTATTGTGATCATAATAATATCTCATCTCTTGATTTAACCGGAATTTTAGAAATGTCAAAGGTAGTATGTGACAAAAAGGTTAAAATGGTTGGCGTTGCTAGTGGAACGAAGGTGGTTAGAAAGTAGAAATTTTACTTATATCATCTAAAAATAAAGGGAGTTGTTTTATGATAGAGAAAAAGATTAAGGGTTATGCAGCACAATTTATTATTTTCTCGATTTTTTATTTGATGATGTTTGGAGTAGGTATCAGTATTATATTTTATAACAAACCAATAGTTGCAATAGTATGGTTTACATTAATATTAACAATCGTATTAACATTTATGTATTATTCATCGACCAGAGTTATTTACAAAGTGGAATATAATGAGAATAATTTGATTTTTTACTCATGTTTAAAGAGGTATAAAACCAATAGGAAAGTAGAATTTCAAGAAAAAACGATTGGCTGTTTTGTTATGTTAAATGGAAGAAAACTGAGATTACCATTTTATACCGGAATACCATCAAAACATACCCAGTATTGGGAAAAGTCAGAAGTAGAATTGGTAAAGAAGTGGATAAATGATTTGTAAAAAGAATGATAGAAAAATACTACAAAGTGGAGAAATAAAAATGAAAATTAAAAGATTATCAATACTTGTGTTGATATTTGCATTGTGCTTATCAGGCTGTGCAAATACAAAAAAAACAAAATATCAATCTGGAAGAGACACTTACCTATCAGTAGGTGACGGACGATTTCAAATGATGAGTAGTTTTGATTACACGATATATGATTTAAAAGAAGATGAGTCTATATTTGATAAAATTACTTTTTATTATGATAATTCTAAAGAGAGTAAATTATATTTAGTTAATGAGAATAATAATTATATGATTATCGATTATAAAAACAATAGCTATAAATCGTATGATAAAAATAATTTATCAAATGAATTGGAAAAAATCTTTGATTCAACAAAGATGATTAAATTACAAAAGATAAATTATGAAACTCTTGGTAGTGATGAACCGGCATTAATAATTGACAATTAGAAGGATTATATTTATCAAATAAACAATTAATTAAGAAGTATAACGGAGATAAGAATGTTAGATTTGTACATAGGCATACATGGTGAAATTACAATAACTATATTTAGAATATTAATTGGAATAATATTACTTATTAGCGAGACAGTCTATTGTGACAACATATTATGGAGTGTTATTTGGTGTGATTTCAATTTATATATCAAATCTTAGGGTATCAGGTATACTGATAGGTGCCATATTAGGACTGCTCGTTAGTTTTGCGCTAATCATTTATAAAGAAACAGAAAATATTAATAATTTTATAGTATTATTTATAACTTTTTATGAAATAACAGAAATCATAGTATATTCTTTTAAATTTGGCTTTTATAAATATGCCCCTAATATTAGGAATTATATGCAGACCATAGAACAATATACTTTAAGTTAGTGGTAGCATTTTATGTTACATTGATTAGTTACATCATTATAAACCACCAAGAGAAAAAAAGAAAAATATTGGAAAATAACAAATTTTTTTGGTTAGGAATATTTTTTATTGTAGGAGCAATTTTTGCTAATACAATACATCCATTAGATGTTCCTGACGAGTGGTAAGATTTGTGTTTAATCTTACTGAATGTGAATTATAGTCGCTACGATTATCTTGTACCTATATGCATTTTATTGGCAATAGCTTTAATAAGAATGAGCTTTAGATTACTAAGAAAAAAGGGAATTTTAGGAGAAAATTTGAAATGAAAAAACGAGTTATAAAAATATTGTGGATAATGGATTTATTGATTTATGTACTTTTTTCATATGTATACCGGACTGATGGCTTAGAGGTACAACTAGCGAAGAAAGGTTCTGATTTACATAGAGTGTATATTGATAATCAGGTAACATATAGCAATTTATATTATAATCCTATTAGTCCAACATTATTAAAAATTGGTTTGGCAGGAATGATCATAACCGCGTTAATTTTTGCTTTTTACGGAACATATATTTCAAGGAGATGGATTCTGAAAAAATATGCAAATAAGACAAAGGGGACTGACTTAAAGGAGAATGATAAAAATAATAAATCTATGAAAGCAAATACACCGTTGCGAAAATTGTTAAGCAATGTAATTTTAGTAGTTATTATTTTGTTTTTATATTTATTTGTTTTACATATAATTCAACGTTTCATTTACATAAATTTTTGTATGCTAGTAGGCGAGTAAAGTTTAATGATTATTTTAAACTAAAGAGAGGGAGAAGTTATGATTGAAAGTTACATTATGAGTGCTTTTAGATATGCACTTGCTTTTTGCATAATGGAAACTGTGCTATAATACAAAAGTATTGTGAATCAAATACGGAGGGGAGTAAAAAATGAAGAAACGTATATTCGGAGCAGCAGTAGTTATAGTGGCAATTGTGTTGATAATCGTTGCCTTTAATTCAAAAAATGATAATCAGAAAGAAACAGTTAAATTTGATAAATTATTAAGTAGTTTATATACTGGCTCCCAGCAATTAAATCTAAATTTCAAGTGTTACAATCCTAATAGAGCTTCATGGAAGAAAAGTAATATTGAATCTGTAAGAGTGGCAGTTGGTTCTGATGAATTTGATGTGAATGTAGATGAGTTGAAACTTGAAGACGAATTAATAGATAACAAATATTACATGGGACATATTACTTTATCAGGAGAATTCGAGACATCAATAGGGGATGATGCAAGGTTAATTGTAAAAAAGAAGGACGACAACGAAGAACATAGCTATGAAATAGGAACATTGGTGTTCATAAATGATGAAAACGAAAATTACAAGGAGTGTAGTTTTGTTAATGCAGAAGCTGTTTTGAAAACTGATAATAATGACAACGTATATAATTACGGCATTATAATAGAGTTAAATACAAATAAAAATATAGAAATAAGTAATGTAAGGTTAGGTTTGGATAATTATGTAGAAGTTGATAATAATTATAAGATTTTTAACCAACAGGATTTTGAAGAAATTCATAGTATGATTGGCGATTCCAAACTTGAGAATAAAATCAAAGATGTTTATAAGAAGAAATTTTATGAAACAATTATCATAGAGGATTTAGGATTAAAACTGCAAAAAGGAAAGAACTATGTATATTTCCCATTAAAATATAAAAAGGGAAACACCTTGAGTTTAGATGAGGCTGTTATTTCAATAAATTATAAATCAAGTGGAGAGAATAAAGAAAAGGTAGTGACTAATTCTGCGACTTTTTATGTAGCAGGTAATTAAAAGAAGAAAATTACATAAACTGTCCATGCCACTTTTTCAGTTGCTTTTAAAGTGTATGAGTAATATAATGAAAAAGATAAAATGGAGGTATATATGGCGGCAAAAACAAAAGTTAAAGAAGTTAAGTTGACTGACGAAGAGAAGTATGCGAAAGCGAAAGAACTGACACAGGCTGTTAATTGTCTGACAAGAGACAAGGAAAGAGCAGAAATTTACGGAACAATAGCTAAGAAATATAGAGAGCTAGGTGACTATGAGGACTCGGCTAAGTTAGCTGAAGAGGCAGAGGTTAAGGCAAAAGAATTTAAGAAAAAGGCTGACGCTAACAAAAAGAATGAAAAGAAACCTGATAATTTTCAGGAAGAAGAGAAGAAGAGTAACGGAGTTGTCCGAAAAATAGTTTTAGGAATTATTCTTGTAGTAATAGTTGTTGGAATTGTAGGAGTAATTTTTTCTCAGACAAAACAGGGAAGATATGTTAGAGCTTCATATTATGAAAAGGTTGGCAATTATGAAAAGTCCTATAAGATGTTCAATAATTTAAAGTCTTACAAGGACAGTCAGGATAGAGCAACTTTAAGCAAATATGAATATGGCATAGATTGCAAAAAGAAAGATGAATACGAAGTTGCAAAGAATACATTGAGAAGTTTGGGAGATTATAAAGATTCCGAAGCTCAGTTGTGCGAATTGGAACTTAACAATATTGATAAGTCTGAGGTTGGCACAAGTGTACTTTTTGGAGAGTATAAGTGGCTTATTCTTGAGAAAAAACAGGGAAGAGCATTTTTGGTTAAGTCAGAACCAATTCCAGGATATGCATACAATGATGAAAATATTAGCGTAACATGGGAAAAGTCATCTCTTAGAAAATTCTTAAATAGTGATTTTATTGATGAAACATTCTCTGAAAGTCAGAAGTCAAAAATATTAGAAACAAGGATTTCAATTCCCCTTAATAGTCAGTCTAAGACAAAGGGTGGAAAGGAAACAACAGATAAGTTGTTCATGCTTAATGCTGAGCAGGCAAACAGATATGAAGAAATCCTAAGTAATTATACAAGAGACTGGTGGCTTATTGATGCGGGTATCAGCGACAATACAGCTCAGTTCGTATCTAACGGCAAGGTCATGGATTATGGTTACGAGGTATCAAGCCAGAATATTAACATTCGTCCGGCAATGTGGATTCAGTATAAGTAAAACAAATAAAAAAGATGTGATAATTCACCGGTTTAATCAGATATATAATCTGAGATTTAAACATTAAAGTGAATTATCACATCTTTATTTTTCGTAATCTATTACGCAGCGTTCACAGGCATTAACGATAATTGTGTTGCCGAATTTGTCGTAGCGTTTGAATTCGTGACCATATGCTTTATGAACATGACCATGCACAAAATATTTTGGTTTATATTTTGTCATAATTTCCTTAAACACACTGAAACCTGTATGCGGCAAATCTTCTCCATCATTAATTCCCTTGGCAGGTGAATGACAAACCAAAATATCAACACCACCTTTCAGGAAAAGCTTACGCTTAAGTTTGGCGTAGCGGCGTCTCATTTGTCTTTCTGTAAACTGGAAAGTTCCCGGACGGTAACGCATTGAACCACCAAGTCCCATTATTCTAATTCCGTTGTAGACAATCAAATCGTCATCAATACACACGCATCCCTCTGGAGGCGTTGAAAGATAACATTCGTCATGATTACCATGTATGTAAAGAACTGGAACGTGAGATAGTGTTACAAGAAATGACAAATACTGTGGAGCCAAATCACCACAAGATATTATCAAATCAATATCTTCTAATTTATCAGGTGAGTAATAATCCCAGTAGTATTTGGATTCCTCGTCTGATATAAATAAAATCTTCATATTAGTCCTCCGAACTTATTTTTAAGAAACCCCATTGTTTCTTTTGGCTATTGATTTACACCTTGCTGCATTGCAACAGGTTTTGCTTCTTCTTCAAGTTCATCAATAACAGGTATCTCACCGATAATATTGTCCGAAAGCCAGTCCATTGTAATAATGTCGTTTGGTGAGAGAGTTTGGTTTTCACCATTTTTTATTGTTTTGTCCTGTGAATAAATAATTCCTGAAAATGGATTAAAATCACCGGAGCGAATTGTTTTTGTTAATAGATTTATTAATTTTTTAATGCCCTCAGGTAACCATGGAGAACTAATTACTTCAATTGCGTTTTCAGCCATGCCCCACCAGTAGTTAATTGCTTTTACATTCTTTGAGTCATCTGCTTTCCATGTACCATTAAGAATGGCTTCTATAAGCTGCTCATAGAATTTTCCCCAGTTATATATTGGAATGGCAAGATTCCAAATACTGTCAGGATATGACATGTATAAACCGTAGTATCTTGTTCCGGCTTCTGGAACAGACAAATCTTTGTCGGAAACGCAGTCAGGCTGTAATTGTTTAATCTGTTCTTCAACGTCAACGTCTTTTAAACAGCTCCAAAGCAGATGAATTTTTGCTCTTGGGTTAGTCATTTTTACACCCTGTGCAAATGAGTTAATATTGGCAATTGTTCCGTATATAGGATAATCGGCAATGTATACAATTTTGTCATGCGATGCCATTGAACCGGCAACTGCACCCATAATGAATTTAGCTTCATGCATTCTTGCGTAGTATGTTCTCATTGAAGTATGAGGGTCATGCAGTGAGCAGTTTAGTATTGTAATTTTTGGATTAGCAATTGCAGCCTTTAAGCTTGCCTGAGAAAAAGTTGGCGATGTTGTAAATATTACATTGCAGCCATTGGCAATGGCATCATCAATTGCCTCTTCAATATTGTGTGAATTAATACTGTCATAGTATACGGTAGTTACATCATCAGGAAAAACTTCGTTAAGGTGCAATCTACCTAACTCATGGGAATAGGTCCATGCACTGGATGCTGAAGTTTTTTCATAAATAAATGCTACCTTCAAATGCTTTGCACCCGGTGTCAAAAGCTTTGTTAAAACAGAAGCTTTTTTGGTTGAAGCAGTCATTCTTAAGTCAACTTCGGTATCTGACATAAGCTCAAACTCAGAGAAATTTGAATTAATTAATTTAGTTAATTCACTGTCTGACATTTCTAAAAGTTCTTTATAGCCATATAGTTGTGTAAACGCTAGGAAAGCATCGCCACAAGTGATTTCCTTAAGATTTTCGCCACCGATTTCATCATATTTGGATTGAAAAGTTAGAAACAGCGAGCGAAAATCTATTCTTTCGTTATGGCTCCAAACTTCTCCAGGCTTTTTGCCTACAACAGTTTGCAATTTTTCAAAACTTCCTAGTTTTGAAAAATATAAGTAATTGATTTCTGACAAACTATAGAAATCAACAAATTCATAATAAAGTTTAACATCATAATCATCTGTTTTTTTCGGTAAAATTCTTGTTACCTGTCCCATTACGGAAACTGCATCGTAGTATTTTAAAACGCTGACACGTTTATTTCCTTCTAAAACATAGAATTTGTTCATGTATTCATAAGCAATAATAGGATCGGTAATTCCTTCTTCCTGTTGGGCTGTGGAAAGTGTCATCCACTTGGAAGCAAACTCGGAATTAGGGTCGAGAATAGGCATAAAGTTGCTGGAAAAAGAATTGCTTCTTCCGGCAGTTTTGGTACCTACCACCTGGGCTAATGGAATCTGAACTAACCCAAGAGATACTTCTCTATAACTTTTGGTTGTATGCAAAATATCATCAAGAACTTCAAGAGTTGGACTTTCTCCAGCCATAAGTTTTGACTGATAGTCTTTTTTCCCAATTTTAGCTGCCTGTACATAATCTGAATAAGACATAGAAACCTTCCTTTCAAATAAAAACAACTCTAAGCATAAGCAAAGAGTTGTCTGGTGTCATGTTAATTAATTTTTTCTGAGATAAACACTTACACTTGTACTTTGGTAATATGCTATAAGTGTAATACTCTTTGTTTTCCACCAATGCTCAGCGGAACCATTTGAATATGTTCTTGCAAATGTATAATTTCCGTATGTACCTGAAATGTTAGAAACTATAGCATCATAAGAATCCTTTGAAAGTTTCCCATACTGTAAACGCACTTCATAAAGCTTACCTTTTTCGTTAAGTACATACTGAAGTAAAGCGTTAGAATCAGTAGGAAGAACTTGTGCACCAAAGTATTCAGGTGGATTCTTCTCGCTGAATTTGTATGTAAGATATGCAACTTTTCCATCTGAAGAAGCTGCGTATGAACCATCCTGAGTACCTTTCTGTTTCTTTTCATAAGAAGAAATAGATTTACGTTTACTGCCAAACTTAACATCAGTTAAATTCTTAATGGATTTACTAATTGTTTCATCCTGTGAACCTTCTGTTGACATTACAGATACTGAATCAGGTGATGAATTGCTGCTGCTAGTATCTTTATTCTTAAGTTTTGGTATAAAAATTATTAGTAATGCAACAACTATAATCATTATTGTAAATATAACGATATATGTTATATTTTTGTTCGTTGTTTGTTTTGTATCGCGCATTTGCCGCCTCCTTAAAGCTAATCTTTACATAATTTTAGCATAAAAGGTCAATAAGTTAAAGGTAAAAAGCAAAAGTATGTTGATAAAAAATAAGAATTTGTTATAATTAAAGGGTAGTACCTATTACTTATAAGTCTCTCCTAAGACTCATAAGTATACTAACATATTTTTCAGTCCGGAACGGTTAATGGCAAGGGGGCCTTAACCGTTCTTTGCTGTTAAAGGGAAAATACAAATGTAGGAGGGCAATATGGAGACAGCTTGGTTGGTAGTAAATGGATATTTAAAAAGTGAAAAGTTTGAAGAAATATATAGTTGGTTAATTGAAGCAGCAAAGGAAAGAAACATTAATTTGAAAAAGTTGCCTAATGACCAGCTTGATTCAATTATTCCGGCAGATCCTGAAAATGTAAACTGGAGAGAAAGACCGGAATTTGTTTTGTTTTGGGATAAGGATGTCAATTTGGCAAGAATGCTTGAAAGAGAAGGCTTCAGGGTATTTAATAATGCAGATGGAATAGAGGCGTGCGATGACAAGGCGCTAACTTTTATCCGCCTAAAAAACAAAAACATAAAAATGCCAAAAACTTTTATTGCACCAATGACATTTGATAAGGAATATAAAGATTATACTTTTTTACTTCAGGTTGAAGGAAGCCTTGGCTATCCTATGGTGATTAAGGAGAACAAAGGTTCTTTTGGTGAACAGGTATATTTGGTAAATAGCTATTATGAAGCAGTTGATAAAATAAAAGAAATCGGGCATCATGAGTTTATCATGCAGGAGTTCATCGAAAGTTCTAAGGGTAAAGATGTTCGAATACACGTTGTAGGTGATGAAATTGTTACGGCAATGGAGCGTGTAAATGAAAATGATTTCCGCGCCAACATAACTAACGGTGGTAAAATGAAAAAGTACACACCAACTAAAGAGCAGGCACAGATGGCTATAGATGTATGCCGTGAACTTAATTTAGATTTTGCAGGTGTGGATATCATGTTTGGAAAAGAGGGAGAACCTGTTCTTTGCGAGGTGAACTCCAATGCTCACTTTAAAAACATATATGACTGCACAGGCGTGAATGTAGCGGAGAGTATTTTAGATTATATTGTTAAAAGTATTAAAGATTAGCATTGAAATTAAATGAGTGGAAAATTGATGCTAAACGTATTAGTAAGCCAAGATTTATATTTGAAGTAAATAAGAAAAAGATTCAATTTATTAATAGAAACTTAAAATTAGTTGATTAATATAGGAGGAAACATTCCAAAAAATGAGCAACATTGGCTGGGTGATTTATTCAAGAGAAGATGCAGAAAAAAATAAAGGTTTTATCAGAATGCTTAAGGAAGATTTCGACCAATATAATGTTGAACTTAAGCTGGTTATTTTAGAAGAAATTGATAAACCAGAGGTGTTTGTAAAGAATGCAAACATTGATTTTGCAATAAACAGAAGCAGAAATTCTTACATTGCAGAACTTCTTGAGAAAAGAGAAATAAGAGTTTTTAATAACAGCATGGTTACAGACATTGCTAATAACAAAGGCAAAAATTACAAATATTTGGAAGGCATAGTTCCTTTTCTACCAATAATTTATCAGGGAGAAGTAATTGGTAGCCATGAAAGCATACAGGATTTTACTTATCCTTATGTAATCAAAAGTTGCTGTGGACATGGTGGAAGTCAGGTGTTTTTAGTACATAATGAAGATGAGAAGAAACAGGCACTTTCTAAGATAAAGGACGAGTATGTTATCCAAAAACTTTGCTCTGACATTGGAAAAGATGTTAGGGTATATGTTATAGGAAACAAAATTGTTAAGGCTGTTTTAAGAACTTCAAAAGAAAGCTTTAAGAGCAATTATAGTCTTGGTGGAAGTGCCCGGGAATATAATTTAAATAATTATGAAATTGCCATGGTTAAGCAGATTTTAAACAAATTCAAAATTGATTATGGTGGAATTGATTTTACATTTCATAATGGAAAGGCTGTGTTTAATGAAATTGAGGACGCAGTGGGAGCAAGAATGCTTTACAGCGTTTGTGACATAGACATTGCTAAGTTATTTGTAGATTATATTATAGGTGAGATATCATAAATAATATTCCAATATGGACACTCGTTAGAGTTAAAAGAAAATAAAAATGGAGATATTAAAATGGAAAAAAGAAACTTTTTTCAAAGGCTGACAGGTCATTTTTTTACAATAACAAGACACAGACATCAGGTAATTAAACATTGTAAAAAAGCTGGTATATTGTGGCAGGGACTTAGACATGACTTGTCTAAATATACGCCAACAGAATTTATTCCGGGAGTTAAGTTTTATACAGGACACAGAAGTCCTAACGAGGGCGAAAGGGAAGTTTTCGGATATTCAAAGGCTTGGATGCACCACAAAGGACGTAATCGTCACCACTTTGAATATTGGGTGGATTACAATATTGAAACCCATAGAAATGAACCGGTGGAAATGCCTTACAATTATGTGGCTGAGATGTATTGCGACAGATTGGCTGCCAGCAAGATATACAATGGCAAGAAATATAAACAGACGGATCCCTTAGACTATTTTAGCAGAAGAAAACCTCACAGAAGCATTAATTTGAAAACAAGGGATGAAATTGAAAAATTGCTTGTTATGACTGCAGAAGCCGGTGAGGACGAGGCATTTAAGTACATTAGAAAGAGACTTAAAGAAGAAAAGAAAATTAAGGGAAAGAATAAAGCAGGACATTAGATAAGTAAATTAAATGCCAGAGAAAGTAAGAAAATATATAAGAAAATAGATCACTGGAGAAGTAAGAAATCAAGTAAACAAAGAAAAAATAAGGAAATAAAACTATGAATAAGAAGAACATACCAATAGTGACAACAATTTTGATAATTATAAATATTGCCGTGTTTCTAGTAATGGAGTTCACAGGCAGCACTGAAAATACTCAGTTTTTATATGAACATGGCGCAATGTACTGGCCGGCTGTTTTGGAAGATGGCCAGTGGTACAGATTGATAACCCATATGTTTGTACATTCAGGTGCCAACCACATAACAAATAATATGTTTATGCTTGGAATATTGGGCTATCAGATTGAAAAAGAATATGGACCAATTAAGTATCTGATTACTTATTTTGTAAGTGGTATAGGTGGCGCGGTATTGTCGGCTTTAATAGAAATGAGTTTAGGAGAAGCTGTTGTTAGCGTAGGTGCTTCAGGCGCAATATTTGGAATATTCGGAGTTATGCTTGTTATGATTTTCAAAAATAGACAAAGAATGGGACAGGTGTCTGCACCACGACTTATTATTTTATTTGTTTTGATGGTATTTGGAAATATGGAAGAAGGTGTGGATGTAATGGCGCATCTTGGCGGAGCATTAATTGGTGTGGCAATGGGATTTTTGCTATATCGCATCAAAGACAGAGGCAGATATTTTAATTTGTAGTAGAAAAAATATTTGGATGCTTTTGACACCCGAATTATATATGATAAAATTATAAAAAAGATTAGGAGGCATAACATGAGTGATTGTATTTTTTGTAAAATAGCAGCAGGAGAAATTCCTAGCACTGCGCTATATGAAGATGACAAGGTAAAGGTGATTTTTGATGCAGGTCCGGCAACATTAGGACATGCTTTGGTTTTACCAAAAACACATGCAGCAAACGTGTTTGAGATTGATGATGAAACACTTGCACATGCTCACATTGTTACAAAGAAAGTGGCAACAGCCCTTAAAGAAGCAACAGGTTGTAAGGGTATCAATATCTTACAGAACAATGGAGAAGTAGCAGGTCAATCAGTGTTCCACTTTCATATTCACATTATTCCAAGATATGATGAGGATGATGCACACATTAAGTGGACACCTGGCACACAGGACACAGAAGGTTTAGAAAAAATTGCCGCAAAGGTTAAAGAAATATTGAAATAGTTATTAATAAAAAAGCCCTATGTTATATTCTGATATGAAGTTAAATTATTGTATGCATATCAGTTTTAACATAGGGCTTATATTTTATTTATATTATTTTATTTGCTCAAATCTTTTATTAAGCCAACAATTTTTTCAACACCACCTGTACCTGATGATTTTGACATTGCTTCAATGTATGTGTCCTTGTTGTCAAAGACTTTATGTACTGTTGAAATCAAATCATCTTTTGTGGCTACATCTTCATCTAGAACTTCACTGAAGCCCTGCTTCTTATAAGAGTTAGCGTTTAATATCTGGTCACCACGACTTGCATTAGCAGATAGTGGAATCAGAATATTAGGCTTGTTTAATGCTGAAATCTCGCAAATGCTGTTGGCACCGGCTCTTGATATAATTATGTCTGCCATTGCAAAGAAATCTTTCATTTCTTCACTGATATATTCAAACTGAGCATAACCTTCTGTACCATTAAGAGATTCATCTACCTTACCTTTTCCACAAAGATGTGCAACCTGAAAATCTTTAAGAAGTTCAGGTAAAGCAGCTCGAACAAGTTTATTTACCTTCTCAGCACCAAGACTGCCACCTGTTACCATAATAACAGGTTTGTTTGCAGTGAAACCACACATATCAAGTGCCGTGATTTTATTTCCTGTAAACAATTCTGCTCTTATAGGTGAGCCTGTGTGAACAGCTTTCTCGCCTAAATACTTAGCAGTTTCAGGGAAATTGTGACAAACTTTTGTTGCCTTCTTTATGGCAAGTTTGTTCGCAAGTCCCGGTGTCATATCTGATTCGTGAATAATTACAGGAACCTTGTATTTGGCAGCTGCAAATACAACAGGAACTGTAACAAAACCACCTTTTGAAAATACAATATCAGGTTTAAATTTTCTGATGATTTTTTTTGCCTGAAAATATCCTTTTAAAACCCTAAATGGATCTGAAAAATTTTTCCAACTGAAATAACGTCTAAGTTTACCGGAAGAAATTCCCTGGTAATCTAAACCGGCATCTTCAACTAATTTAGTTTCCATACCACCTTCAGAACCAATATATTTAATTTCAAAGCCTGCCTCTTTAAGCTGAGGTACAAGGGCAATGTTTGGTGTAACATGTCCTGCTGTTCCACCACCGGTTAAAATAATCTTTTTCATAATATTCACCTAGTTTCCTTGTTCTTTATTATATTTTTTTATTTGTTTTTTGATTTCCTGTGTAGTTTTTCCATTTAAAGTCATGTTCATTAAATCAGTAGCTCGTGCCACAGAATCTTTATCCTGTAAAACAGTTGCAAGATATGTTCCTGTATAAGTACATAAGTCTTTTGAAGGAGTACCGATTACACCAAATGACATAATGTTCCAACCGTCAGAACCACCATCTTTTAATAAATTAATTGATGATGAAATATCCATGTCAGTTGTAAAACTGTTTTCGATAGCATCTAAAATACTATTATAATGAAGCAATGTTGTGCCACTTAATGCCTTTTTCTCGATGGCTTTAAGAACCTTAACCTGGTTTTTGTTTCTTTCCATATCACCATTGCCGAATGAATGACGTTCTCTTGCATAAGTAAGAGCAGTGGCACCATCCATTTTCATGTTACCTTTAGTATAGGTGTATTTCTTACGTTCCTTTGTTTCAGTATCACCGTATGAAGCATAAGTTGTTGTACTGAAAGGTTTATCAACCTTAACTGTAACGCCACCCATTGCATCAATAAGTTTGGCAAAACCTGTAAAGTTAAGCTTTACATAATGATAACGACTGCTTGAAATTTTGAATCCATATAAAGATTTTAATGTGTCCATTAAAGCTTTATTGCCCGGATTCCATGAAACCTCACTTGCCCATTGCCAATCGCTAACAGTAGCAGCAGTTCCGTCTGCTTTTTTAGCTGTACCTTTTCCATATAAACCAACATGTGTTAGTTTGTCATATGAATCAGGGGCAACGCATTTTGCCTTCACCTCTACATAATAATCTCTAGGAGTTGAAATCATTAAAACATTGTGAGTTTTTGGATTTACAACTGCTAAAATATTTGTGTCAGAACGTCCTAATGACTTCCTGTTAAATTCTCCAAAAGTATCATTTGCAGAAACGAAAACTACAAATGGTTTATTATCTAGCTTTTTACCGTTAGTGAATTTAGAAAAATCACGGAAAAGGAAAAAGCATACAAGTGCCAATAAAATAATTACAATAACTGAAATAATCTTCCCAAATGTTTGAGCGTTCTTAGACTTCTGTAATAAGAAGAAAACTAAGCCTAAAAGTACAAGAAGAATAAGTATTGTTACACCAACTATTGTAGGTGTGATAAAAGCAAAGTCTTTAGTAAGGAATAAATAAACATCAGTAATTGACAATGCAAGCTGAATTAGCACTAGAACAATCCCAACGATTTTTCCTGCCTTTGAACCTTTAGTTGGATCTTTAGCCTTTACACTCTTTTTACTACCGGAGTTTGATTTGGCATGATTTGCTGCTGATGTTGTTTCAGAACTATATCCGTAGTAGCCGGTTTTTGTATCTGATGAATTTTGTTTTTTACTCATAAGTACCTCCTAAATTCTTTTATAGAGTAACATTTTAATTTTTAGTAAAAGCTAAATAATCACTTTATTTGAAAAAGTGATTAAAAAACTTTAGCCATATAATTGTTTGTATCTGTTATACGAAATAAAATGCATATTTATTGAGCAAAATATAAATAATTCATTCAAGTATATTCATTAATATTTCATTCAAATTAAAATGCGTTGAAAAACTATCAAAAATTGTTCCTGACAGTCCGCAAAATTCGGTCTAATTATACTACATATTTATAAAAAAACAAAGAGCAACAGTGTATCTTTAACTATTCAGCCAACAGTTCAAAGTCTCAAAGAGCCTTTTCGCTGTGGTGAATCACCGAATGATATATAACTATTCAGCCAACAGCTCAAAGTCTCAAAGAGCCTTTTCGCTGTGGT
>NZ_QUDZ01000005.1:0-169371 GCF_003477765.1 Eubacterium sp. AF34-35BH | reverse complement strand
TCAAAGTCTCAAAGAGCCTTTTCGCTGTGGTGAATCACCGAATGATATATAACTATTCAGCCAACAGCTCAAAGTCTCAAAGAGCCTTTTCGCTGTGGTGAATCACCATATGATACTGTAAATATCACCGAAAAATGTGCAAGCACCTTTTTGGGTGATATTTACAGTATCGCATGGCTGAATAGTTATACAAATTGACAAATAATAGTGGCTTTGGTAAAATTATAGAATATTATGAGCTGGTGTTGCGGACTTTGAAACTGTTGCAAGCCAGCTTATGTTGTAGGAGAAAAAATGAAACAGTCAAGAGCGTTTAGAAGAATAATAGTATTATTGTTGCTTGCAACAGTAATAACTGTACAGACAATAGTATTCTGGTATTGTTGGGATAATCATTACAGCAGTGGAATGGACAGAGGCTTTTTCTTTAAAGGTCATATGGTACTGTTGTTTGTATATGCTTTATTGTTTACAGTGTTCTGTCAGGTGTACGGAGCATTTAAGTTAGGAAGACTTAAGTATTCGGATTTGGTATTCTCTCAGTTACTTGCATTGTTATTTACTAATGTAATAATGTATTTGCAGATTTCCATGTTAAGTCTTAAATTAGTAAATCCGGCACCTATTATCGGGATGAGCTTTGATAATATTTTATGTTGTCTCATTTGGGCGGCAATAGCCATGTCGGTGTACAAATGGTTATATCCACCAAAAGACATGTTATTAATATATAGTGACAGAGATCCGGATAATTTAGTAAAGAAAATCAAAACAAGAGAAGATAAATATCACATTAAAGAGTCAATTCATTGTGATGAAGATTTTTCAAAAATAAAAGAAGCCATTTTGGGACATTCAGCAGTATTGCTTTGTGACATACCAAGTGGAACAAGAAACTCAATTATCAAACTTTGCTATATGTATGATAAGAGAGCATATATCACACCAAAGTTATCAGATATTATTGTTATTGGTGCAGAACAGAATAATTTATTTGATTCACCATTATTGGTAACTAAGGTAAGAGGTCTTAAATGGGAACAGGCTTTTGTGAAGAGAATTATTGATATTGTCATTGCCTTAATATTATGTATACCAACAGTTATTATTACTGTGATTGTTGCAGTATGCGATTTAATTTGGGATAGAGGACCGGTTTTCTACACACAGCCAAGACTTACGGTCAATGGAAAAGTTTTTAAAATATTAAAGTTCAGAAGCATGAAAGTTGACTGCGAAAAAGACGGCGCACGTTTAGCAGCCAAAGATGATGACAGAGTTACTAAGGTGGGAAAAATATTAAGAGCAACACATCTTGATGAATTACCACAGGTGTTTAATATCCTTGCAGGTCAGATGTCAGTTGTAGGTCCAAGACCTGAACGACCTGAAATCGCAAAACAGTACGAGGAAACAATTCCTGAATTTTGTTTCAGATTAAAGGTAAAAGCAGGACTTACAGGATATGCTCAGGTATACGGAAAATATAACACAACACCTTATGATAAATTGAAATTGGATATGTATTATATTCAACATTATAAGATTTGGACTGATATTCAGTTAATATTAATGACCTTTAAGATTATGTTCATGAAGGATAATACCGAAGGCGTGGACAAAAATCAGAAGACAGCAATTATAGATAAGAAATAGGTGATTTATATGACAGAGAATTACTCAGTGCTAATGTCAGTTTATATAAAAGAAAAACCTGAATATTTAAAGGAGGCCATTACCAGCATTCTTAATCAGACAGTAAAAACTAATGATTTTGTAATTGTATGTGATGGCCCTCTTACAGAAGGCCTGAATAAAGTTATTGCAGATTTTGTAACAACCTATTCAGGCTTATTCAATGTTTACAGACTTGAACATAACATGGGGTTGGCAAAGGCACTTAACAATGGAATATTACAATGTAAAAATGAGATAATCGTTAGAATGGATAGCGATGATGTAAGTATGCCTGATAGAGTTGAAAAGCAGATGAAGGCAATGAAGGAAAAAAATGCAGATATAGTTGGCTCTAACATAATTGAGTTTGTGGGAGATATTAGTAACACCGGAAACATGCGCGTGGTTCCTGAGAATAATGAAGAAATAATTATGTTTGCAAAAAACAGAAGTCCTTTTAATCATCCATCAGTAATGTACAAAAAATCAGCAGTAATCGAAGCCGGCTTTTATGAGGATTATAGATTTTTCGAGGATTATAATCTTTGGTGTACAATGTTAAACAAAGGCTACAAAGGATATAATGTTAAAAAAAATCTCCTGTATATGCGTGGCGGCAGTGAAATGTACAAGAGACGTGGCGGTGTTTCTTATGTAAGGTATATTTACAGATTCAGAAAACATTTGAAAAAGATAGGATTCATATCTATGGGAAATTTCCTTACAAGTGTATTAACAAGAAGTATTGTAAGTATTATTCCTAACGGCTTAAGAGCTGCCTTATATGGAAAGACATTAAGAAAGTAGTAGGACAATGAATAAAGAAGTTTTAAAAGTTTTTTTCAAACCATTAACGTGGTTTAACAAGGCTATAAAAAAAGACGAAAAGCTAATATTTTTCTATACTAACTTAGGCTTTAGAGATAATGTTAAGGCTTTTTATGATTATTTAATAAGAAAGAACTATAACGATGATTACCGGATTGTGGTAAGCAGTAATGATTATGAAAAATATATTGAAAGCACTCCTACTAATGTTACATTTGTGGGAAACACGCAGGGCATTAAGTATTTTCTAAAATCAAAATACGCTTTTTACTGCTTTGGTAAATATCCAATAAAACCTAGTAAAAATCAGACAGTTGTTAATTTGTGGCATGGCACACCTTTAAAGAAAATCGGAAATTTGGAAAAAGGATTAGAGAAAATAGACTATAACTTTTTTACCATTGTGGCTGCAAGTTCGCCATTGTATAAACCAATTATGGCAAAGATTTTCGGCTGCAATGAGGAACAGGTACAAATACTTGGAAATCCAAGAAATGATGAGCTATTTATACCAAACAAAAAAGAAGATGAATTGTTGAAAAAGCCAAATGAGAAATTAATTTTGTGGCTTCCAACATACAGAGAATATAATGATGATTATATTGTTTCGGTTTTAAAGAAAACTCAGATTGAAGAGTTGAATTCGAAATTAAAAAAATCAAACATTAAGATGATTATAAAAATGCATCCACTTCAAAAAGCTGATGCTTACAAAGAAAAGCACAGCAACATTAAATTCATGACACAAAAGGCACTTGAGAAGAAAGGTCTAAGTGTGTATGCACTGCTTAGAAATGCAGATGCACTTATTACCGACTACTCATCAGCTTACTTTGACTATATGCTTCTTAACAGACCAATTGCTTTTACAGTCGAAGATATTGAAGAATATAGAAAGAAGCGAGGTTTTGTATTTGATAATCCATTTGAATACATGCCAGGTGAGAAGATTAATTCCTATGAAGATTTGGAAAAATATGTAGCGAATGTGGCAGAAGATAATGATGTTTTCGCAGCAGAACGCGAGAGAGTTAATATGATTATCAACTCCTACAATGACGGAGAAAGCTGTCAGAGAGTGGAAAAGAAAGTTTTCGGAGGTATTAAATGAAAAAGGTAAAAGACATACTGAGAAAACTAATGCTGCTTTACAAAAGATTTTTATATTTTCTGGCAAAACTCATAGAAAAAAGAGATGACAAAATGGTTGTGTTTGAGTCTTTTCAGGGAAGAAATATTTCGTGTAACCCAAAGGCGTTGTATGAAGAAATGAAAAATAATCCTAAATATAAAGATTACACACTGGTTTGGTCTCTTAGAAATCCTAACAGAACAGATGTGAAAAATGCTGTTAAGTTTGAAAGTTTTGGCTATTACAGAGACTTGGCAAAAGCAAAATATTGGATTTTTAATTCAAATCCAAGAATGTTTTTGAAACCTAAGGCTGA
This sequence comes from Eubacterium sp. AF34-35BH, assembly GCF_003477765.1. NCBI lineage: Bacteria > Bacillati > Bacillota > Clostridia > Eubacteriales > Eubacteriaceae > Eubacterium > Eubacterium sp. AF34-35BH. Next base: position 165,418 of record NZ_QUDZ01000005.1, on the reverse strand, counting down.
CCAGATTTTTGTTCAGACATGGCATGGTACACCATTGAAAAAAATAGGTCTTGATGTGGAAAAGCAGGGAAACGCATTAACAAACAAGTCTCAGATGAAAAATATTTATGTGGAGGAATCAAAGAAAATAACTTACATGATTTCACCATCTAAGTATTGTACAGATAAGTTTATTTCGGCATTTAATATGAAAAATGTGTCTAAAGAGAACAATGTGCTGACAACAGGCTATCCAAGAAATGACTATCTTTTTAAATTTACAAAAGACCAGTGCACTAATATAAAGAAAGAACTAAATATACCAACAGATAAGAAAGTTGTACTTTACGCACCCACATTCAGGGATAATCAGTACAGTGCAGCAGAAGGTTTCAAGCTGGCTAACTATATTGATTTTAAGGAAGCGTACAAAGAACTTGGTGATGATTATGTAATTTTATTTAGGGCACATTATTTTATATCAAAGAAACTGGATGTAAGTGAGTATAGAGGCTTTGTTTATGATGTATCTTCAGTTGAAGATGTAAACACTCTTTATGCCATAAGCGATATGCTTATTACAGATTACTCATCGGTATTCTTTGATTATGCTAATCTGAAAAGACCAATTGTTTTCTTTATGGCAGATTATGACGAATACAAAAATAAGACCAGAGACTTTTATTTTGATGTGAAAGAGTTGCCCGGTCCGGTAGTGTTTAATCAGCAGGAAACAATGGCGTATGTTAAGAAATTCATTGACAATTTTGTCATTGATGATAAATATAAAAAGTTTAACGAGAAGTATAATTATTTAGACGGACCTGACGTCAGTAAAAAAGTGCTGGATATGATAATAGAAAATTAGTATAATTGTTGTGATACTATGGGTTCGTTAAGATTATACAATCACACGAATGCAGAAATGGAGGAAGAACACGTGAAACGAGTTATAACATATGGAACATTTGATATGCTTCATTATGGACATATTAATATTTTAAGAAGAGCAAAGGAAATGGGAGACTATTTGGTAGTAGTGCTTTCAACAGATGAATTTAACTGGAACTCAAAGCAAAAGAAATGTTACTTTACTTATGAGCAAAGAAAGCAGGTACTTGAAGCTATCAGATATGTAGATTTAGTTATCCCTGAAAATAACTGGGATCAGAAGATTTCAGACGTACAAGACTACAAGATTGATACTTTTGTAATGGGTAGCGATTGGGAAGGCAAATTTGATTTTCTTAAAGATTATTGCGAAGTAGTTTATTTACCAAGAACAGAAGGTATTTCAACTACACAGATAAAAGAAGACCTTAACAAAAAAGACATGACTGCTAAGGGCGATAAGTAGGAGATGGAAATGGTAAGTATAATTGTAACCCACAGAAAGTGGCTATTGTATTTAAAAGACTGCTTCAAAAGCATTTCAGAACAGGAATTTAAGGATTATGAAACAGTGCTTGTTGTAGATGATTTACAGGATGACAAAGATGAATTCCAGCAGGTTATTGACGAATACAAGGACAAAATTAATTTAAAAGTATTCTATTTGGAAGGCAAAACCGGCGTATCCGCAGCCAGAAATTTGGGCATGGATAAGGCGCAGGGAGAATATATTTATTTTCTTGATAATGACGACTACATTTACGATGATGGGATTAAGAAATTATTAGATGTAATGGATGAAGATACAGACATGGCTTATGGTCGTGTTCAGGGAACATATCAGGGAACAGTTACATTTGAGGAAAAGCGTAATATTGAAAAGGAAGAGGAAAATCTTGAAAAATATGATTTTGATAATCCCATTGAGTCAAGACTTACTCATTTTAGAAGACTGGAAAGATTAACAGTTCTTGGTGCATTATATAGAAAGTCATTATTTACAGACAATAACATTAGGTTTAATGAAGAACAGTATTGTTTCGCAGATGTTAGAGTGCTTACAGAGATTTTGTGTACAACAAAGAAAATCAAAAGTAACGTAAATGCAATTTATGTAAAGAGACATCATAATGACAGATATAATAATCCGGCAATCGAACAGACACCTAAGATAGAGTCAATGCCTTATTATTTTATGGCAATTGACAATGCAAAGAAGGTAGCTGAGGGACATCCTGAAATTCAGGGACATTTTGATCTTATTGAAGCTAAGTTCGTTACATTATACTTAATTAAAAAACTCCGTTGGAATACAGAGGAAGAAGAGTGCTGGGAAAATGAATATTTCCAGGAATTCTACAAGAGATGTAGCCAGATGGATAAGAAGAATTTAAAAAGAAGATATTTTTATTTTCTTGAAAAGCCTGTAATAAAGGCAATGGCAAAGGGCGATTTGGCAAAGGTTAAAAAAACAGGCAACAGATATCTGGCAAAGAAGAAGTTAAAGAGAATGTTCAAAAATAAATGGGCTAGAAATAAAGCTTTTGCATTGCATATTTTTAACAAAATGCCAATGAAAGAAAACTATGTAATTTTTGAAAGTTTTATGGGAAGAAATTATTCCGGACAGCCTAAATATATTTACGAATACATGCAGGAACATTTTGGAGATAAATACACTTATGTGTGGTCTGTGGATAAGAGAGGATTGAAGATACCGGGAAAACATAAAACAGTTAGAAGATCAGGTCTTAGATATTTCTATTATATGAATAGAAGTAAATATTGGATTCTAAATATGAAACAGCCACTTAGTGTTCCAAAAAGGGAAGATACAGTGCTTTTGGAAACATGGCATGGAACACCACTTAAGAGACTGGCTTTTGACTTAAACGATGTTGTAGGTGGCGTATCAAATTACAAGGACAAGTTTTACAGACAGAAAGAAAACTGGGATTATCTTTTATCAGACAATCCGTTTTCAACTGAAAAATTCCAAAGTTGCTTTATGTATCCAAAAGAAAAAATTCTTGAATACGGATATCCTGCAAATGATCCTTTATATGCACCTGACAGAGAAGAACGTGCTAGAAAGATAAAGGAAAAATTGGGAATTCCTGTCGACAAGAAAGTAATTATGTATGCTCCAACATGGCGTGATGATAATTACTATGAAATTGGACAGTTTAAGTTTGACTTGGATTTAGACGTAAACAGATTAGAAAAAGAATTTGGTGACGAATATGTGCTATTGCTTAGATTACATTATTTAGTTGTTGAAGCTTTAGATATGTCAAAATACGGTGAGTTTGCAGTTAATGGAAGTGCTTATGATGACGTTACGGATTTGTATTTAATAACAGATATTTTAATAACAGACTACTCATCAGTATTCTTTGACTTTGCTAACTTAAAGAGACCGGTTCTTTATTATACTTACGATCTTGAAAGATATAGAGATGTTTTACATGGTTTCTATTTATCCATGGAAGATGATCTTCCGGGTCCAATGCTTCTAACAAATGATGAAGTAGTAGATGCCATAAAGAACATTGACCAAATTCAGGAAAAATATAAAGACAGATATGAAGAATTTTACAATAGATTCTGTTGCATAGATGACGGTCATGCTACAGAAAGAGTTGTAAATAAGATTTTTAAAGAATCATAATAAAAAGGCCTCATTCTATGAGGTCTTTTTGTGTACTTACACGAAAAAAGTTGTGTGGCAATATGCACTTAGTAAGTAGAATGTCACAAGAGGCATTCGTTGTTAAGTATAGGAAGTGATATAGGAGGGGGTTTTATGTGGGCAGTTTTCGCATTATTATCAGCAGTTTTCGCTGCATTAACAAGTATATTGGCAAAGGTTGGTATTAACGGTGTTAATTCAAATCTTGCGACAGCAATTCGAACAGTAGTTGTTGTAATTATGGCATGGGGCATGGTATTCCTTACCAAAGGTCAAAGCGGAATTGGAGCCATAAGCAAAAAAAGTTGGATTTTTCTTATTCTATCAGGGTTGGCTACAGGTGCATCATGGTTATGCTATTACAGAGCCTTACAAATGGGTAGTGCCTCAAAAGTAGTACCAATTGACAAACTAAGCGTGGTAATTACGCTTATACTTGCGTTTATATTTCTTCACGAAGATTTTACATACAAGTCAGCCATTGGCTCGATATTAATAACGGCCGGTACATTATTTATGGTGTTGTAAACAGATAACAAATGATGGAGATAATTGACGTATAATATATTTAAATGAATATATATGAATAATATTTTAAAATAATATATAGAATCAATAATATATGAAATGAGAAAAGAACCGGTTAGCATTGGGTAAAATCCATACTAACCGGTTTTTCTGTAATTATTATTTTCTTCTGTAACTACTGTATTACTGTAATTATTATTCAACTTTTGCAGTTATTATTTAACCCTGTTGTGGCTCATTTTCGTATAAGCCATTTAGGTTGTTTGCAAAGTCTGCAAAATATTCATTAATGTCACCTTCAACCAAAACTTCATCAAAGTGTACATCACCAAAAGCTCTAAGCGCTTCTCTGTCATAGAAAGTTTTAGACGCCTCAATGACAAATGGTAATGCAAACCAAACTAAAACTCTTACTTCATCAGGAAGATTGTTAAAATATTTTTTAGATTCTAAATCTTTAAAAGAAGTAACAAGTACAGTTACGTCTGTAGTTTTAAAATCGTATTTCTTAAGCTTCTGATAAAATTCAGCCCAAAAGGCATTGCTCTTTTGTTTTGAATTAACACATATAAGAACTTTTTTCTTCCCTTCATCAAAAGTTTTGATAATATCCTGATTTCTTGATGATAGATAGGTGTAGTCTTTAAAGATAATGTTAATAAGTCTCTGAGTAGACAATCCATCATCATTGTAAGTACACCAACGATTCATTTCATCTAGCTGTGGTTTGTAGAAATCGCAATATTCTTTTCTATTCTTGCAAATTGCATCCAGTGAGGAAGCAACTTCATCTAAATCAGAGGATACAATTCCCGGCAAAGTATTAACCGGTACATAAAGCCCTCTACCACTTTCGTATTCCTTTAAGTCAGGAACGTAGAAAACAATTGGTCGACCTGTAATCAGAAAGTCGAAGAAGATGCTTGAGTAGTCGGAAATTAAAATATCCACAACTGAAAGTAGCTCATTAGTATCAATTGTAAAAGGTATTAAAATATCCTTTAATTCAGAATCCTCAGCTAAAATTTTGTATAAGAAATAATGAACTCTTAAATAAATTCTATATTTGCTTTGGTCAATGTTTTCTGAAAACTTCTTAACAGTATTCTTAAACTCTTCAACATCATATTCAAGTTGATTGTAAAGATTACCTTTCCAGGTTGGTGCATACAAAATAATTTTCTTGTCAGTTTTGATACCAATGTCTTCAAGTTTTTGTTTTACCTTCTTAATATCTGCGTTTATAAGTAAATCACTTCTTGGATAACCAATTTCCAAAGTAGTGCCCTCATACAGACCGTCAAGCTTGTACGCACGCTTGTACATAACTTCTGTCATAAATTTGTTGGCTGAAATAAGATAGTCAGCACCTAAGAAGTTTCTTGCAGGTCCTCTGGCATTTTCAACACGTTCAACAGTATGTTCGTAACCCATGTATTTGGTTGGAACGCCATGCCAGGTGTTAATGTATGTTTGCTCAGGGCGTTTCACAAAAAAGTACCCAAAAGTTGAATTTGATACAAGATACTTGCTGCTGGCAAGATAACGGTAATAATCTTCAGATTCACGCTTAACAAAACGAACATTTGGTAAATCTTCAAATTCCTTAATGTTGTCTTTTGCCATATCCATATCTGAAATGGACCAAATATGAATCATATCCTCAAATGCAGGATCTTTCAATAACTGTAGAAAAATGGCACGAGGATTATCAAGAACACCAAGTCCTGAGAAAGCTTCGTAAAATATATGATGCTCACGAACCGGTATAGACAAAAATGAGTAGTATTGTTTTTTACCTAAATCTTTTTCAGGCATCTTTATGTTTTGAGTATATTTCTTTATGTTTCGCTTCAGAGTGTATTTAAACCCATTTTTTATAGTGGCTGAATATTTCTCCATACTTGCACCAATTCCAAGTAAAATACTTGTCCTTTCTTTGAAATAAGTAAATAGTTAAATGTTATATTAATTATATATGGGGGTTACGTGACAGGTTATCGTAAACTACCCGATAATTTCCTCAAACTGTTCTATTGTAGTTTTATTATAATCTTTGTAATTAAAATCACAAGTAGGAACCTGACCGTTAATAAAAGTAGTTAAACCTTTATAAATTTCCTCTTCGCTATTACCAATTAAAAGTTGTCCGTTTTCAAATAAAGAAGATTTAGCAGAGCTAAAGTCAGACATTATAATTGGCAGACCAAGTAATCTTGCTTCTAATAATGAAACAGGTTGTCCTTCGTGTAATGAAGGTAGAACAAAACAACTGCATTCTTTCATTAACATAAAAGGATTCTCCATATTACCGGTCATAATAACCTTCCCCTTTAAACCTAAAGACTTGATTAAAGATTTAAGATGTTCCATTAATGGACCGTCACCTATAATGTAAAGTCTTGTGTTATGATTCTCTTTGTTAACTTTGGCAAAACCTTTAATTAAAGCTTCCTGATTTTTCTCAGGTGATAATCTGCCCATATTAACAAAAGAAATTAAATCTTTATTAAGAAGCTCCGGTAAGCCTGCATTTATAGCAGTCTCTTCATTATATGATTCCTTGGCTCCTTTTAGTACCCTGTCAAAATTAGCTGCGTTTCTAACATAAGTACATTTTCTCTTCAAATTCTTGTAACCGATTTTTTCAAGGTTTACTTCCATTGTGGCTTCTGAACAACCAACGATTTTGTCATAGAACTGATAAGTTGAAAAAACAACACGAAGCTCACGACTGTGTGGTTTTTTGCCGTTTACAACTTTGTTCTTTTCGGTAAGTAAATCATTGTGTTGCCAAATTAACTTCTTTGCGCCTGTAGCACTTAAAAGAAGTATGGAATAGAAACTTCCATAACCTGAATAATCAATAACAGTGTCAAAATGACTTGTGCCAAAGCATCTTACAAATTCCCTGTCATACATTGCCTTTGGATAGACCTTTTTCATAAGACCGTTACAAAAGCCAAAGACTCTTAGGAAATCGTTGCGAATCATTTCACAAAATGTTGAAGGTGTGTAAGAAACTCTAGCAAAAATTCTAGGATTCTTATTAAATGAACAAATCATTTCTTTACTGTCAGGAAATTTCAAATTCCCTGCGTAAACAGTTACGTCATATTTGTCATAGTCAATATAATCAAGCATTGTTCTAAGTGCGGTGGAAATACCGTTCATTCGTAAACCACCACCGAAGAATAAAAGCTTTTTCTTATGGTTACTACATTTAATTAAATTATAGTCCCTGCCGTTAGCATCAGATGTTCTGCCATAAAAAACAACATCTACAATACGTTTTGCCACATTGCCGTCATCCATTGGACAACCAAAAGCTTTTGCTTCATTATATTTAATTTGATATTTGTTAATATAAAAATCTAAATTGTTAATAACTTTTCCAATTTCATCAATGTTTGTTAAACAAGGTCCCGGAAGTTGTTCCGGAGCAAGGTATAAACCACGATAATTCTTGTATTCTTCCAAATCAGGAATGTAGAAAACAACAGGTTTTCCAGTTGCAAGAAAATCGTAGAAAATACTTGAATAATCTGAAATCAAAACATCTGTAATTGACAAAAGTTCATTTGTATCTACGAAAGCAGGTATAAGCGAATCGCTTATTCTGCCGGATTTCTTAAGCTCCTTATAAACTACCTGATGAGGCTTAAGTAGAACCTGATATTTATCAGTGTCAATTAAGGACTCCAGTGACCGCTTAAAATCAATGTATTCATTAACATCAATCTGTGGGTGATTATAGTCGTTGCCCTTCCAGGTTGGTGCATATAAAATAATCTCTTTTTTTGAATCAATATCTAAGCCGTATTTTCCAAGAAGTGATAATAGAGCTTTTCTATCAGTATTAAAAAGCCTGTCATTTCTAGGATAGCCTTCTTCTATAATTGTTCCTTCGTATAATCCCTGTAATTTGTATTTTTCAAGAAATACAGATGTTAAAAAAGGATTGGCTGAAATCATATAGTCCGAAGAAAGAAAGTTCCTAAGGACATTAGAAATTGTAACCGGTGCGTCTGGCATATCAAAACCTAAACTCTTAATAGGAGTTCCATGCCATGTGTTAATGTATATTTGGTCCGGCTTCTTACAATAATAAAAGGGTAAGGAAACGTTAGTTATAATATATTTTGCTGAAGCTAAATAGCGAAGATGGTCATCGCTGTGTCTGCCGATAACAAATACATTTTTGTTTTCTGCAAACTGCTCCATAACAGGTTCGTTTCCATATTTATCTTCAATAACCCAAACGTGGGTATAATCCTTGAAATCGTCATTATTAAGTAACTCAAGAAAAATGCCAAAGGGGTTACAAATCATGCCTCGTCCAAAATAAGAATCATATAAAATAACCTTATCTTCAATTAAAAGGTTTTTGTAGTATTTAGCATATTTGGAACGCCTTGCAGTTTCTTTGAAATTGCCGGCTTTTCTTTTGACTTTGCCTAAAAATCCCATAAAAATCTCCGTTCTTTTGAATCTAGTATTCCTTATATTATAGTACAAATAAAAAAGAAATACTATAAATTTCACATTTAATAACTTTTTTGTTATAATAAAAAAATGTGGCTATTTGTTGACATTACAAAAGAATAATATATAATTATTGCGAGTATTACTAAGAAAAGATGGAGGTAATATGAAGAAGTATATTCAAGGATTTATGAGATATAGATATCTTTTAAAAGAATTAGTATATAAAGGTATTAAGCTCAAATATAGGAGATCATATTTAGGTTTAGTGTGGACGCTGTTGGAACCATTACTTACAACAATGGTATTAGCATTTGTATTTGGTGAACTGTTAGGAAACAGTCATCCTTACTACCCGGTATATATTTTATGCGGTAGATTGATTTACAGTTGCTTCTCAAGTACAAGTAAGGTGGCAATGAGATCCATTAGAGCAAATCAGGCTATGATAAAGAAGGTATATGTACCAAAATATTTATACCCATTATCAACAATTATATATAACTTTATTTTATTCTTATTATCATTAATAATACTTGCAATATTGGCTATATTCTATAGAGTTCCAATGTCATGGCATATTATTGAAGTGTTTATACCACTGGGAATATTATTTATTTTCTGTGTGGCAGTTGGACTTATATTATCAACTGTATGTGTATTCTTTAGAGATTTGGAATACTTATGGGAAGTTATAGTAATGCTTATTATGTATTGCTCAGCAATATTCTATTATGTAGACAAAGTTGAAAAGGTAAAAACTGTACTTCAGTTTAATCCATTATACTGCATTATCAGTAATGTAAGATGTGTAGTTATGGAAGGCGGTTCACTTTTCACAAGCATGAGTTATGGTCTATCAAACTTAACAATGATGCTTTACTCACTTGGATTTAGTTTGGTAGCATTAGTAATTGGAATTGTAATGTTCAAGAAGAATCAAGATAAGTTCATCTTGCATATTTAGGAGGAACTATGGAAAAACCGGCACTTAAAGTTGAAGATATAAGTATTCGTTTTAACTTAAGTAAAGAAAAAGTAGATAATTTTAAAGAATTACTTATAAAGAAAATAAAAGGCGAGACAATTCGTTTTAACGAATTCTGGGCTCTTAAAAATATTAATTTTGAACTTCAAAAAGGTGACAGACTTGGAATCCTTGGTCTTAACGGAGCAGGCAAGTCTACACTTCTTAAAGTTATTGCAGGAGTTTACAAACCTACAACAGGTAAGGTTACAAGAAACGGTCATATAGCTCCAATGATTGAACTTGGAGCAGGCTTTGATCCTAACTACACAGGAAGAGAAAACATTTTCCTTTATGGTTCAGTGTTAGGATTTTCAAGAAGTTTCTTGGAAGAAAAATATGATGAAATTTTAGAGTTCTCTGAACTTGGTGAATTTATTGATGTACCTATTAAGAATTATTCTTCAGGTATGAAAGCAAGATTAGGTTTCTCAATTGCTACAGTAGTTGAGCCGGAAATCTTGATCTTAGATGAAGTATTATCTGTAGGTGATGCTAAGTTTAGAAAGAAATGTGAAAAGAAAATGCAGGGGATGTTTGACCATGGAGTAACGGTACTTTTTGTATCACATAGTTTGCAGCAGGTTGAACGTTTATGCAATAAAGCTATATTACTAGATCATGGTCAGTTAATTGCCAAAGGTGATATTGATGAAGTGTCAGCAATTTACCAGAGTAAATTAAATGACTAAAACATTGTCGTATGTAATTCTTAGAAAAAGGAGGACAAGGTAATGGAATATACAACAAGAGGAACATGTTCAAGACTTATTAAGTTTGATGTTGACGGTGACAAGGTAAAAGACGTGCAGTTTGTTATGGGTTGTCACGGAAACACACAGGGCGTGGCAAAGTTAGTTGAAGGAATGGATATTCACGAAGTTATTAAAAGACTTAAAGGTATTGACTGTAACGGTAGAGGAACTTCATGTCCGGACCAGCTTGCACAGGCATTAGAACAGTATTTAGAACAGCAGAAATAAATTAATTTAATAGAACCGTTGTCAGAAAACAATATGACAACGGTTTTGTTAGCTTTAAATGAAAGAATTTTAGGAGGATAAACATGCTTGGTATAATTGGAGCAATGGAAGTGGAGGTGGCAACTTTAAAGTCAGCCATTAATAATTTGAAAGTAACAAAGAAGGCAGGAATGGAATTCTGCATGGGTAACATTTTTGGAAAAGACGTTGTAGTTGTAAAAAGCGGTATTGGAAAAGTAAATGCAGCAATCTGCACACAGATATTAGCGGATGATTTTCAGGTTGATGGGGTAATTAACACAGGTGTGGCAGGTTCCCTTAATAATGATATTAATATTTGTGATATTGTAATTTCAACTGAAGCCTTAGAACATGATATGGACGTTACACCACTTGGATATGAAAAAAGCGTAATTCCTGACATGGAAACTTCAGTGTTTAAAGCTGACAAGAGACTTATGGAGGTTGCCAAGAAATCTGCAAAAGAAGCTGAATTGGATGTGAAAATATTTGAAGGGAAGGTAGTTTCAGGTGACCAGTTTATCGGAACTGCAGAAAAGAAAAAATATCTCCGTGACCAGTTTGGCGGCGACTGTGCGGAAATGGAAGGGGCATCAATTGCCCATGCAGCATACTTAAACAACATTCCATTTTTGGTAATAAGAGCTATTTCAGACAAAGCAGATGGCGGTGCAGAAATGGATTATCCAACATTTGAGAAAAAAGCCGCAGAAAATTCAATTGAATTAATGTACAAAATTATTAAAAATTATTAGAAAATATGTCGAACGATTTTTAGTGCAACAAGGTTAAGTTTGTGCTACCATTTACTGAAAAGAAATTAATTTTCAGTAAGGGGGAAAATAAATGTTTGACTATTACATAAGTCAGTTGGAAAACTGGGCTGAAACAACAATACCAAAGATAGTAAATCAGGAAAACTTTCTACTTATTGTAGGGAGTTTTTTTGCGTTAGGAGTTGTCACAAAATGGCTTGTTTTACATAATTACAATAAGCTTATAAGAAAGGCAGGCAATATAAACAAAACCAACAACGCAACTTTAAGACAGATTAAAACTAAATATGATAGTTTAAGACAGGTAAATCACAACATGGAAAATCCTATAGGATTTGTGCAAAAGAGTTTGAACAGATGCAGAATAATGTATATTTCCATAAACAGGGTAAATAATATAATTAACTATTGTACGCTAATTATTATGGCAGTGTATTCAATTGTATCTTATGAGGTGTACTTAGAACGTCCTAATGAAATTACATGGGTTCAATATTTGATTATAGGCAGTTTTGTGGCAATTAGTTTGGAAATGGTTAATAGGACACTTGCCTGCAGTGATAGAAAAATGGAATTAACATATGTTTTGGCTGAGGCTTTGGAAGAAGGCAATGGCAGACGATTTAACCAGAGTCAAACGATTGAAAACAAAGTGGCTAATGAAATACCTGAAAATGAAAATATTAAACCTGATATTGCCTACTCTCAGAAAACATCTGAAAAAGAAGAGCAGGCAAGAGAAGAGGAAGTTTTAGACCAGGTTATTGGAGAGTTTCTTAGGTAAAAAAACATAAAAGATAGGGGACTTTTTAGTGAAAAATACCATAAAATACAGGGTTGAAAAAATCGTTTCAAAAAAGTATAATAAAAGTTGAGTTTTGTTTTAAGTTTAAACGGAGGAAAAAGATATGTCTAAAGTAACATTTGATTATTCTAAAGCTACTTCATTTATTTCAGAAGATGAAGTAACAAGCATGAAGAAAATCGCAGAAGATGCAAAGAAAGTTTTAGTTGAAAAAACAGGGGCAGGTAATGACTTTTTAGGATGGATTGATTTACCGGTTGACTATGATAAGGATGAATTTGACAGAATTAAGAAGGCAGCAAAGAAGATTCAGGGAGATTCAGAAGTTCTTGTTGTTATTGGTATTGGTGGTTCATACTTAGGTGCCAGAGCAGCTATTGATTTCTTAAGACATGGTTTCTACAACAATGTATCAAAGGAAATTAGAAAGACACCTGAAATCTATTACGCAGGAAACAGCATTAGCCCGGCATACTTACAGGGATTAATCGATGTAATTGGAGATAGAGATTTCTCAGTAAACATTATTTCAAAATCAGGTACAACAACAGAACCTGCAATTGCTTTTAGAGTATTTAAGGAAATGCTTGAAAAGAAATATGGAAAAGAAGAAGCAGCAAAGAGAATTTACGCTACAACAGATAAGGCAAAGGGAGCCCTTAAAGGACTTGCAACAGCAGAAGGTTATGAAAGCTTCGTAGTTCCTGATGATGTAGGTGGACGTTTCTCAGTTCTTACAGCAGTTGGACTTCTTCCAATCGCAGTAAGTGGAGCAGATATTGACAAGCTTATGGAAGGTGCAGCAAGTGGAAGAAAGGCTGCATTAGAAAATGCTTTTGAAGATAATGATGCAATGAAATATGCAGCAATCAGAAATATCCTCCTTAGAAAGGGTAAGGCAGTAGAAATTACTGCAAACTATGAACCAAGTTTACATTACTTTGGTGAATGGTGGAAACAGTTATTTGGCGAAAGCGAAGGAAAAGACCAGAGAGGTATTTTCCCAGCAGCAGTTGACTTGACAACAGATCTTCACTCAATGGGACAGTTCATTCAGGACGGTTCAAGAATTATGTTTGAGACAGTTTTAAATGTTGAAAAGTCAAAAGTATCATTAGTTATTGATGAAGATCCTGAAGACCTTGACGGACTTAACTACTTAGCAGGAAAAGATATGGATTTCGTAAACAAGAGTGCCATGAACGGTACAATTCTTGCTCATACAGACGGTAATGTTCCAAACCTTATTGTAAACATTCCGGAACAGAACGAATTCTATCTTGGAGAGCTATTATACATGTACGAATTTGCATGTGGTGTAAGTGGTTATATCCTTGGTGTAAATCCATTTAACCAGCCAGGTGTTGAAAGCTACAAGAAGAACATGTTTGCACTTCTTGGAAAACCTGGTTATGAAGATTTAACAGCAGAATTAAAATCAAGATTGTAATCATAAATTTAATGGTTCAAAGATTTTAACAAAAATAAATATGGGAAGAAGTCACCCGGAGAATACCACTCAATATAGACTTCGACACATATATTTCTAAATAATAAAAAGGACTTGATTATGAAGGAAGAGACGCCTTTGTAATCGGGTTCTTTTTTTATAAAAAAAATCCCTATGAAAAATATTTAAAGTTGATGCAATATTTTTTGAAAAGCCTTCGTTCTATATATATCAAACAAAATAAATCAAAGAGAAAACAGGAGGAGATTAAGATGAGAAAATCAAAATTTTTATCAGTATTAACAGCAACAACTTTGGCATTAACATTAGCAGTTCCAACAGTAATGCCATTAGAATTAACAACAGGAGTAGTAAAGGCAGTGGAAGTTACAACTACAGCACCTAGTCAGAAAATTGAAGGGCGTTGTGGTGACAATGCCATTTATAGCTACGATAAAGCAACTCGAACATTAACGATTAGTGGAACAGGTGCTATGTGGAATGGCACTAAGTATTCGTATTTAGGCACTGTTGACAAAATTGTAATAGGAAATGGAATTACAGTAATTGGTGAAGACGCTTTTGCAAAATTCAATGGCGTTGGCAGCGTTGAAATATCAGATACAGTAACAACAATTAAGGGTAACGCATTTAACGATTTAAAATCAATTACAATTCCAAAAACAGTTAGAACAGTTGAGACAGATGCTTTTTATGGTGTAGGAAAAGTTGTAGTAGAAGGAGATATGAATAATTTCCAGTATGGGGCATTAGGTTATGGAGTACAGGAAGTTCAGTTAAAAGGAAGTGCCGAAACATTAGGTCTTGCATTAGCAGAAGTACAGGACAGAGATTATTTATCAGTTACAATTACTAAGGATAATAACAGATGCAGAATCGCAAATGGGTGTTTAGTATCATCTGACGGTAAAACAGTTTACTACCACATTTCAGATAGCAACAAAGTGACAATTCCTGATACTGCAGTAACAATTAAATCAGCAGCTTTTTATAATCAGGGAATTGAAGAAGTAAAATTAGGCAAGAATGTAAAAACTATTGAACCATATGCATTTGCAGAAAACCCAGTATCAAAATTAACTACAAACTCAAAGTTAAAGAAGATTGGCAGATGCGCATTTATGGGAACAGATTTAAAGAAAGTTACATTAAAGAGCAGTGTAGCAATGAGTCCAAAGGCATTTAACCAGAAAGTAATATTGACTTCTACAAAGTCATTAAAGAGTGCAAAAACAGTAATGACAAGTGCAACTTTCAAAAAGAATAAAATTAATGCTAAGTTTGCAAAATTAACAGGTGCCAAGGGCTATCAGGTTCAGATTAAGAAAGGTGGCAAGACATATAAGTATTTTACAACAAAAACAAGCATTAAGGTTAAAGCCCCTAAGGTGTTCAAGAAAAAATACAACGTTAGCTTCAGCTATGATATAGATAACTATACATCAAAGATTGAAGGAAAGCCTGCTTATATTTCAGTAAGACCATACAAGATTGTAAAGAAAAATAAAAAGTCTTATGGTAAGTGGAGCGAAAAGATTGTTTTAACAAAATAAAATAATAAAATAATGCAAAGCCCTTGGAAATTATGTAAAATTAATTTCTGAGGGCTTTGTAATATAAGCTTAGCATGCGTAAAAAAATTCTAATATGAAAAACAGTGGAGGAAAAAATGAAAAATATAGTAAAGAAAATATGAAAAAAAGGCATTTATGGGTTGTCAATCCCTTACAGAAATAGATATGAATAAGGAATATAAATACTTCAGCACAAAAATGAAAATTAGAGCATACAAAAAGCAGGGCAAGAAGATTTATACAAAATGGAACAATTATTTAGACGCAAGATCCGTTTACGGAAGCAATTTTAACTAAGCTTGAAGTTCTATGGTTGATAAGTAAATTTAGTTATTTTATAATGATTACAGACCAAAAAGATATTACTTCGCCCGTACTTACTTTTAAAATATTTATACTCAAAATTTGAAAAGGAAATAATCATGAGCAACAATTTATCAATCAAAGATATTGCCAGAATGGCAGGGGTATCTATTGCAACTGTATCAAGAGTAATTAACAAAAACGGAAAAGTGGCAAAAGATACTGAAAAGAAAATATTGAAGGTTATGGAAGAAAACAATTATGTTCCTAACCTTTTGGCAAAGGGCTTTAGAACCAGAAAATCTACAGTAATAGGGATTGTTGTTCCTGATATTGCTAATGAATTTTTTAGCAGAATTGCGCAGAAAGTGCAGATGCTTTTTTTTGAGAAAGGTTACGCAACTATTATTTGCAATACTAATGAGGATTACAAATTAGAAAACCAGTGTTTGGACATGCTACAGGCACAGCAGGTAGGCGGGATAATTCACATTGTGTCTTCTACAAGAAAAAGGGAAAAGGCTGTTCCCATGCCTACTGTTTACATTGATAGAGAACCAATGTATATAAAAAATGATGATGTTGTGGTTGTTGAAAGCGATAATGTGTCAGGTGGATATCAGGCTACTAAAGAAATGCTTGAAAAAGGTTGTAAAAATATACTTTGCTTAAGTCCTGAGCATAACGTATCTACTCACAAGAAACGTTATTTAGGTTATCTAAAGGCAATTGAAGAAGCAGGACTTGAGTCACATTTGGTTTATGCCGGCTCTATATCCATGGAAGATGGTTATGAACAAACTAAGAAATATTTTAAAGAAAATCCTACCATAGATGGAGTGTTTGCAACAACTGACATAATAGCTATAGGAGCAATGAAAGCATTAAAAGAATTAAATATAAAAGTGCCACAGGAAGTTAAAGTATTCGGATATGATGATAGTGAAGTCGCTCTTATATCAACCAAAACAATTTCAACAGTGCGCCAGCCTGTTGATGAAATGGTAGAAATGGCAGTAAACAATTTAGAAAAATTAATTGATGAAAAAGAAATATTAGATAAAAAAACAGTATTACCGGTGGAGATTATTAAAAGAGAAACAACAGAGGCAAAGTAAAGCTAAACATTAAAAACAAAATGTAATCACTAAATCACAAAAACAATGGTGAAAAAACTTATAAAATTTATCGTTGACAGAAAATATATTACAGTATAAACTGAAAGAAAATAAAGGAACTGCAAAAGTAGTTTCTTTTAATTGCACATTGATGTAAACGTTTACATCAAAAAACGGAGATTAAATTACAAAAATGAAAGGAAGGTATTACAATGGAAAAATTATTATGCCCATCAATGATGTGTGCTAACTATGGTAACTTAGAAAAAGAGGTTCAGGATTTAATTGATGCAGGAGTAGATATTTTCCACATTGATATTATGGATGGCCAGTTTGTTCCAAACTTTGGAATGGGGTTACAGGACGTGGAATTTATCCGTAAGAAATCAACAATTCCTGTTGACGCTCATCTTATGATTGAGAATCCGGGTAACTATGTAGAAAAATTCGCAAAGCTTGGAATTGATATTATTTATATTCACCCTGAAGCAGATGTTCATCCAACAAGAACACTTCAGACAATTAAAGATGCAGGTGCTAAGCCGGGTATTGCGATTAATCCGGGAACTGCTGTAGAAACAATCAAACCTTTATTACCATTTGTAGATTATGTAATGGTAATGAGTGTTAATCCGGGATTCGCCGGTCAGAAGTATATTCATGCGGTAGATGAGAAGATAGAGCAGCTAGTAGAAATGAAAGAAAAGTATGGATACGAAGTTATGCTTGATGGGGCATGTTCTCCTGAGAGAGTTGAGACTTTATCAAAGATTGGAGTAAAAGGATTTATTCTTGGAACGTCTTCACTGTTTGGAAAGGATAAATCATATAAAGAGTTAATTAAAGAATTAAGAGCTTTGTAATAAAGGAGATATTCATGGGAAAGAATTGTGTTATAGGAATAGATATAGGTGGAACAAATATTAGAATCGGTCATACAGACGAAGCAGGTGAACTTGCTGATTTTGAGAGAATCTCCAGCAAGGAGACTTTCAAGGATGGAAATATTTCTGAAAGTCTGGCAGAAGTGTTGGAAGATTATATTAGCAGAAATTGCGTAGGACTGGAGATTTTGCAGATAGTTATTGGCATTCCTGCAGCTCTTAGTGCTGATAGAAAAGAAATTCTTCAGGTACCTAATATTAAGGGCATGGACCATTTGTTTCTTGGAGAAGAATTAGAAAAAAAACTAGGAATAAAGGTGACATTGGATAGAGATGTAAACATGCTCTATTATTGGGACAAATTCGACAAGAAGTTAGATGATCAGGGAATAGGTGTTGGAATTTATATTGGCACAGGTGTTGGAAATGCCATATTTATTAATGGTGAACCTCTTGTAGGGAGAGACGGCGTAGCAGGAGAACTGGGCCATATTCCTATGGTAGGCAGCCATGACAGATGTGGTTGTGGAAATATTGGATGCTCAGAATGCTATGCCTCAGGATGGAAATTAGTAGAACTTAAAAACGAGTATTTTCCTGAAATAGACATGAACGATTTATTTGTTAAGAAAAGCAATGATATTATTTTAAAGGAGTTCGTTGACAATGTTGCATGTGTTGCAGCAGCAGAAATCAATATATTAAATCCTCATTCTGTAATTTTTGGTGGAGGGGTAATTAATATGAAAGGATTCCCAAAGGACTATTTAGAGGAGAGACTTTACGTTCACATGAGAAAACCATATCCTGCGGAAACTTTGAAGGTACAGTATTCTGAGGATAAAGTGGACAATGGTGTAAAGGGTGCTATTATATATGCCAAGAAATTAGTAGAAATTTAATACTGATGTAAAATAGTAAAAAAGTGTCGTTTTCTTTCACAATAAATTCATGTATTTGAAATAATGTGAAAGAAAACGACACTTTTTTATTCTGCTACAATAAGAAAACAGAAGATTTGACGGAAAATGTAACGTTTTTATTGGGGATAAATGTACAAAATGCACAAAAATGCGTTTCCAAAACTGTGAAAAACGTGAAAAATAATGAAAAGTATTGACAGAAAATGAAAAGAATTATACAATTATGACAACAGATGAAAACATTTGAAATAAAATGAAAATAAATGCAAACAAAAACACAGAAAGGAAGGTATTATGAACTACGCAGGAAGATTTAACTCGTTTATATTAAAAGGTCAAAATGTCTTTGATGCAATTAAGGCATACCACGAAATGGATGGAATTACACATTTAGAATTTAACTATCCAGAACATTTCGCAGGATATGATTTAGAAGAAATAAAGAAAGCAATTGGAGACTTGAAGGTAAATGGTCTTGCAGTTAGATGGAGAAATTATTTTACAAATGGTGACTTCACTAATCCAGATGAAGAATTAAGAACAAAGGCAATTCAATATTGCAAAGAAGCCGCTGATATTTGTAGAGAGCTTGGCGGAACATATATCACCCTTTGGATGGAAAATGATGGTTTTGATTATGCATTCCAACTTGATTACGAGGAAGCGTGGAATCAGTTAATAGATGCTTTTAGAGAAGTTGCTGATTATGCACCTGATTTAAAGATAAGCATTGAATACAAACCATTTGAACCAAGAAACTTTTCAATGATAGATAGTACAGGAATGACTCTCCTCCTTATAAAGGAAATTGACAGACCGAATGTTGGATGTACATTAGATTTTTGCCATATGCTGATGAAGAGAGACAGCCCGGCATACGGTCTGGCAATAGCCGCAAGTATGGGTAAGCTATACGGATTACATATGAATGACGGATATTCACAAATGGATAGCGGAATGATTTTTGGATCAGTAAATATAGCACATGCGGCGGAGTTCATTTACTACTTAAAGAAATATAATTATCAGGGAGTTGTGTTCTTTGACACATTCCCAATTAGAGAAAATGCCAAAGAAGAAACTCAGGCAAACATTGATTCTTTCGAAAAGATTTCAAAAATAATTGATGAAATTGGAATGGACAGAATCGCAGAAGTTGTATCTAAACGTGACGGTGTTGAGGCTCATCGCCTTGTACTGGACATGTTAAAATAAGAAATTTTATAAAAGAAAAAGGAGAAAATGCAAATGAGAAAGAAAATTTTAGCAGTAGCATTAGCAGCAACAATGGTGTTCGGATTAGTTGGCTGCGGTAGCTCATCACAGAGTTCAGACAAAACAACAAAAGCGAACAATGAAACACAGGCAACAGAGGACTTCAACCCAGATAAGATTGAAGACAGCAAGACAATCGAAGATATCCGTAAGGACAACGGAGAAGAAGTTAAGGTTGCAAGTGACTTAAAGTTAGGTGCCATCGCAAAATCATTCTCAAATGAATTTTGGCGTAACTTTAAGAATGGTTATGAACAGTCAGCAAAGGTTATTAAGAAAGCCGGAGTTGATATAACAGTAAAAGTAGATGGAACAACAGATGAAGGTGATGAAATCGGACAGCAGACAATGACAGATAACCTTGTAAACCAGGGATACAGTGCATTAATGTTAAGCCCAATCTCAGATTCAAACTTAACATCATCAGTAGATAATGCTAAGAACAAAAAAATCCCTACAGTAAACGTAAACGATGGATTAATTTCAGCAGCAGATTACTTTGTAGGACCTGATGCATACCAGAATGGTGAATTAGCAGCTGAATGGGTTTCAAAGAAACTTGGTGACAAGGGTGATGTTGCTATCGTTGTAGGTATGGCAAAAGCTTTCGCAGCTCGTGAAAGAACAGCAGGATTCAAGGGTTGGATTAAAGACAACAAGTCAGGACTTAATGTAGTAGCAGAACAGAACGCTGACTGGGATCGTCAGAAAGCTAAAGAATTAGCAAGCACATGGATTCAGCAGAAACCTGACTTAAAGGCAATCTTCTGTAACAATGATGATATGGCTTTAGGTGTAGTTGAAGCTGTAGAAGAAGCTAAGGCTGACATTTTAGTAGTAGGTGTTGATGGTATTGGTGAAGCTTATGATTCAATCAAAGCCGGAAAGCTTGATGCAACAGTAGATTCATTTGGATACTATATGTCACAGGTTGCTACAGAAGTAACATTAAGAATTTTAGATGGACAGGATATCCCAAGAGTAGTACATACTCCACAGGCACTTATTGATTCATCAAATGTAAACGAAGATGCAGCTCAGATCATTGGATGGAAAGATCCAACATATGTTGCAAAATAATTTAACTTGAAAATAAAAGGTAATTTTACAATGGGAGAAGGCACTGCTTTCTCCCATCTATAAAAAGGAGGAACTATTATGGCGAAGGCTGTTGAATTTGTTAATATTAACAAACGCTTTCCAGGAGTACACGTCCTTAAAGATATATCTTTTTCTGTAGAGGAAGGAGAGGTTCACGCATTATTAGGTGAAAATGGTGCAGGAAAATCCACACTATTAAATATATTACATGGGGTTTATCCGGAATATGAAGGCGAAGTAAAGCTTCATGGAGAGAAAGTAAGCTTTAAAGACACAAATGATGCTATTGTAAATGGCAAAATATCTAAAGTTCATCAGGAAACTTTAGTAGTAAAAGATCTTACTGTTGGTCAAAATGTAACAATGGGTTATGAACCTAAAAAAGGAGTCTTTATAGACTTCAAGAAAATGAATAGAGAAGTTGATGAAATACTGGCAGAATTAAATTGTAACTTTAAATCATCAGATTTAGTAAGTACATTGACAGCAGGTGAAATGCAGATGTTGGCAATTGCAAGAGCATTGTACCATCATTCAACAATTATCTCTCTTGATGAGCCAACAGCATCAATTACAATGAAAGAAACAGAGGCTTTGTTTGATGTAGTAAGAAAACTAAAGAAACAGGGCGTAACTATTTTATATGTAAGCCATAGATTGGAAGAAATTTTCCAAATTTGTGATAGAGCTTCCATTTTAAGAGATGGGGAATATATCCAGACAATGGACATTAAAAATACTACCAGAGAAGAATTAATTCATGCAATGGTAGGTAGAGATGTAGCAGCAGTGGCTTCAAGAACAAAACCAAGTCCACGAACAGACGAGGTTGTTTTAAGTGTAGAACATTTAACAAACGAAAATTATCAAGACGTAAGTTTTGAACTTCATAAAGGTGAAATCCTTGGTTTCTTCGGCTTGGTAGGAGCAGGAAGAACAGAGGTAATGAGAACAATCATTGGAGCTGACCAGAGAACTTCAGGAAAGATTGTTTTAAAAGGCAAAGAGGTAAAGAGCGGCTGGAATACTACAAAGGCTTTGAGAGCCGGAATAGGTTTATTACCGGAAGATAGAAAAACACAGGGATTTATGAATCTATCAAACAATTATGAAAACATAGCTATTTCCAGTTTAGAGAAATATATGACAGGACCATTTACAGACACGAAAAAGAAAGTCAAAAACGCAGAGAAGTTTTTTGAGGAAATGGATGTACATCCAAGACGTGTTGATTATCTGACAAGTAATATGTCAGGTGGTAACCAGCAGAAAGTTATTTTAGCAAGATGGATGTCTACAGATGTAGATATAATCATTTTTGACGAACCAACAAAAGGTGTAGATGTAGGTGCAAAAGCTGAAATTTACAGACTTATGGAGGAACTTGTAGAAGCAGGAAAGAGCATCATAGTGGTATCTTCTGAATTGCCGGAAGCAATGGGAATTAGTGACAGAATTATCGTTATGAGCGAAGGTAAAGTAACTGCTGAGTTAACAAATGAAGTTGATTTTGACGAAGATTCAATTCTTGATTTAGCAATTGGAGGTAAATAAAATGAAAAATATTTGGAATAAGTATAAGCGAGAATTCGTAGTTCTTATAGCTACAATCGCTATGTGTGTAGTATTTACAGCACTAAATAAAAACTTTTTAAATTATAGTAACTTTATAACAGTTTTACAGCAGATGGTATTAAATGGTATTCTTGCTGTAGGTATGATGTTCACAATTATTACCGGCGGTATCGATCTTTCAGTTGGTTGTACATACGCTATTACCGGTATCGTAGTTGCATCTTGTACAGTAACTTATGGAATGAATCCAATCTTAGCAATTATAGTTGGTATTTTAATTGGTGCAGTACTTGGAGCATTCAATGGATTCTTAATTAACAAATTAAAATTACAGCCTTTCATTGCTACACTTGGTACAATGAGTTTATACAGAGGTATTGCTTATGTAGTAACAGGCGGTGTTCCAGTAACAAATGTTCCTGAATCATACAGAAATATTTTCAACGGTGAATTGTTTGCCGGTGTTAGAAGTTACATTGTAGTAATGGTAGTAGTATTCGTAATTGCACATATTATCTTATCAAAGATGAGAAGTGGTGATTATTTATATGCAATCGGTGGTAACGAAGAAGCTGCTAAACTTTCAGGTGTAAACGTAATCAAAACAAAATATGTAGCATACATTTTCTGTGGAATTTGTGCAGCAATTGCAGGTATGATTATGTTAGCAAGTTTAGGCTCAGCTGAAGCAACAGCAGGTCAGGCATATGAAACAAATGCTATCGCAGCAGCAGCTATTGGTGGAACAAGAATGGCAGGTGGTAAAGGTACAGCACTTGGTACATTCTTCGGAGCATTAATGCTTGCAGTATTAAAAGTAGGTATGGTAGTAATCAACGTTGATTCTTTCTGGCAGTTCGTAGTAACTGGTATTATCATCATCGTAGCTTCATACTTCGAATTTATTCAGCAGGATATTAAAGGATTTGTTTCAAGACATAAAAAGACAGCTTAGTTTTAAACTACAATTAAAACCGCAAATAGCACACAGTATTGCGGCACTAATATATTTTCAAAGCATTTGAATTATAAAAAGGCGCAAGGATTTAAACTTTGCGCCTTTCTTTTTTAGCAGATGACAGGAGGTAAGAAAGTGAAAAATAAAATTACTGTAATAGGCAGTTTAAATTATGATGTTATCTTAAAAGTAGACAGATTACCTTATAAAGGTGAAACAATGGCAGTAGAAGATTCAACATTTAGTGCCGGTGGAAAAGGCGCAAATCAGGCAGTGCAGGCAGCAAAACTGAAAACTCCTACATATATGGTAGGGTGTGTTGGAACTGATGCATCAGCAGACTTTTTGATTTGTACAGCAAAACAGTACGGAGTTGATACAAGATATATTAGAAAAGTTGAAGGCAGCAGTGGAATGGGAATTATACATGCGTTAGAAGATGGAAGCGTTCACGCCAGCATTGTACGAGGTGCAAATTTCCAGATTACAAAAGAAGACATAGATAAAGCCATGCCGGCATTAAAGGAGTCAAAGGTTTGTATTTTACAAAACGAAATTCCTGTGCCAATGATAGAATATGGAATTGACAAAGCAAAAGAAGCAGGATGTATAGTTGTGTTAAATGCAGCACCTGCAATTGAGTTACCGGACGAATATCTTGCAAAAGTAGATATACTTGTAGTAAATGAGGTAGAGGCATCATTTTACTGTAAGGAAAATATTGACTCATTAGAAAAAGCAAAAGAAGAAATAAAGAAATTAGCCGAAAAATACAATAATAACGTGATTATCACATTAGGATCACTTGGGGCTGTAGTATATGAAAATGGTAAAATCGAAGTGATTCCGGCAAAGAAAGTGGATGCAGTTGAAACAACCGGAGCCGGAGATTCATATATTGGGGCAGTAAGTCATTCTATTGTTGAAGGATTAACATTAACAGAGGCTTGCAGATTTGCAACAAAGTGCAGTGCAGTAACTGTATGCAGATATGGAGCACAGCCATCTATGCCAACATTAGAAGAAGTTATGTAAACACCGATTATTATTGACATTTTTATTGGCGAAAGGATATTATAGAGAGCAGGAGGAAAAAAGATATGATACCTTATGAGAGAAGATTGCAGATAGCACAATTATTAGAGGAAAATGAGGTTGTATCTTTAGATGAGCTTTGCGATGCCTTAGGTGGGGTGTCTGAATCCACAGTTAGAAGAGATCTTAAAACAATGGAACGTGAAGGTGAGATTACTTTATTAAGAGGCGGTGGTGCTTGTTTAAAAAGAGACAGCTATGAAATCCCTGTTATGTCAAAGAAAATGAAAAATGTCAGTGAAAAAGATAGAATAGCTAAAGCAGCAGCAGAATTAGTTGAAGATGGTGATTCTATATATATTGATTCAGGAAGCACTGCTTTAGATATGATGAAATATTTAAGAGATAAGAATATAACAGTAGTGACAACGAACGCATTAATATATTCTGAACTACAAAGTCCTAACATTAAATGTATTATTGCCGGCGGAGAGATTAATATAGCAACAGCATCAATTAGAGGAATTACAACAAACAATTTCTTAAAGAGTTACTATTTTGATAAGGCATTTGTTGGAATGTCAGGTTTTTCACTTGAGGCTGGATATAATACACCGGATTTGTTGGAAGCTGAAAAAAAGCGAATTGTATGTAAAAATGCCAAGAAAGCTTATATTTTAGCAGATAGTAGCAAGTCGGGGAAAAGTACATTATGTAAAGTGCTTGATTTAAATCAGGCAACAATAATATGCAATGAAGTAACGGACGTTGTAAAGGGTGCAGAAGAATATATTATTGTATAACAGGTTATTTACTGTATAACATATTAATTTTTAAAGGAGATATTTCTTAATATTTTCTAGACTAAAATATGAAAATTATGAGAGGTAGAAAAATGAAAATTGGAATTGGAAATGATCATGTTGCAGTAGAAATGAAGAATGAAATTAAGGCATACCTTGAAGAAAAAGGCCATGAAGTTGTTAATTTCGGCACAGATTCAACTGAAAGATGTAACTATCCTGAATATGGGGAAGCTGTGGCAAATGCTATTGTTGCAGGTGAAGTTGACTGTGGTGTTTTAATTTGTGGAACAGGAGTTGGAATTTCACTTTCTGCAAACAAGGTTAATGGAATAAGAGCATGTGTATGTAGTGAACCATATAGTGCAAAATTATCAAAACAGCACAATAATACAAACATAATTGCTTTTGGAGCAAGGGTTGTAGGTATTGAACTTGCCAAAATGATAGTAGACCAGTGGCTTGAAGCAGAATATGAAGGTGGAAGACATCAGGTTAGAATTGACATGCTAAAAGAAATAGAAGAAAAGCAGAAAAATAAATAGACAAATTTATAATATAAAAATTATAATTAAGTTTGCATTTTATGATAATAATTTAATGTTTAACGTGATGTTAAATATTAAATTAAAATAAATATTAAATTAATAAGGAAAGGAAACACAATTATGAAGATTAAGAATATCGATAATCCGGAAGAATTTTTAAAAGTAATAGACAGTTGTCAGGGAAAGGTTGAACTTATCACAGATGACGGGGACAGACTTAACCTTAAATCAAAGTTATGTCAGCTTGTTTCACTTTCAACAATTTTCTCATCATCAGCACAGATTCCTGAAATGGAAATAGTAGCTCACGAATTAGAAGATTCAAAGAAAATTATGGATTTCCTTATGAGAGGACCAATGTAATTAGTCCTCTTCGATTACATAGAAATCCAGATAATCAAAATCAATAGATTCAACAAAACTGTCCGCATAAAATCTTGTGCGGGCAATTTTTTTGAACTCCTTAATATTAGATTCAAGCCATATAGGATTGCTTAAATCAAATTCGTCGCAAATCATCTCAAGAGCCTTGAAAATCTTATGGGTTCTTGTGTCGTCTATATCTAATTCAATTGTAGTGCTTTGTAGCATTTTGTTGCTTTTAAAGGTTCTACCCCAAACTCTGAACATAAAAATCTCTCCTTCACAAATAACTTCTTTGATTTTAAAGGAAAATATATTAACTGTAAAGATAAAATATGGTATAATTAAAACGATACTAGGTTTTTATACCTTTTTGAAAGGAAGAAAAATGGTGGACGAGAAGAAATTAAAAGCTAAAGGAAATTTACCACAATATATTAGATGGCCATTATACTTGAATTTTATTTGGCTTGTAATGGCAGCATTAGGGTTTACAATAAGTATAAAGACAGGTGTGTTAATGACATTTGCAGCAGTTTTATATTTATGTATATCTGCTACGGTGTATTTATTGTTTAAGCCTAATATTATGAGAAATCTTGTTGATTTTGGGGCGGAGTACAGTCAGGTTCAAAGAAAAATGATACGTGACATGGAAGTTCCGTATTGCCTTTTAGATGAAAGCGGCAAGGTAATGTGGACTAATAATGAAATGGATAAAATATGTGAAAAAAATATTAGAAATAAGCCTATTGCATCTGTTTTTGAAGGAATAACCGCAGAGGACTTTTCATTTGATGAAGAGGGCAGAAGCGAATTTGAAGTTAAACACGAGAATAAAGTGTATAAGGTAATTCTCAAATTATTCTCAATGAATGAGGAAAACGTAGAAAGTGCTTTAGTGCCATTGATTGGTGGTGATGGGGCGTTAATTTCCATGTATATGTTTGACGAGACATTGATTCACCAGTTAGCTAAAGAGAACAAAGAGGAAAAATTAGTAACAGGTCATATTTATATTGATAACTATGATGAAGTTCTTAATAGTATCGATCCAACAAGAAGAACATTGCTTGTAGCGTTAATAGATAGAAAAATAAATAAGTATTTCACACAGTATGACGGAATTGTACGAAAGCTTGAAAATGATAAATATTTCGTCATGTTTAAAACAAAATTTGTTAGCAAGATGCAGACAAATAAGTTTGCAATATTAGATGAAGTAAAAACAGTAAATATTGGAAATGGACTTCCAATTACACTTAGTATTGGTATAGGTGTAGGTGGCAATGGTTTAGTGGCAAATTATGAGATCGCAAGAGCAGCCATTGACATGGCACTGGGACGTGGTGGTGACCAGGCAGTGCTAAAAGAAGGCAACAAAGTATATTATTATGGTGGAAAGTCCAAGTCAGTAGAAAAAAACACAAAAGTAAAATCAAGAGTAAAAGCTACAGCATTTAGAGATTTAATTGAAACAAAAGAAACAATATTTATAATGGGACACCATATTGGAGATAACGATTCATTTGGTGCTTCCATAGGATTTTATAGAATAGCTCAGACAATTGGTAAAAAAGCCCACATTGTAATAGAAGATATTTCAGGTAGCGTAATACCGATAGCTCAAATGTTCCATGAGTCAGATATTTATGCTGAAGACATGTTTATTTCAGGTAGCGAAGCAGTTTCCAAAATAGGAAAAAATGACGCCTTAATAGTTGTTGACTGTAACAGAGCTGCTTATACAGAATATCCTGAATTAGTCAGAAGAGCACAGTGCCTGGTTGTTTTTGATCACCATAGACAATCAGAAGACGTAATAGATAACGCACAGTTGTCATATATAGAACTTGCATCATCTTCTACATGTGAAATGGTTGTAGAGATTATGCAATACATACCAGAAACAGTTAAGATTAACAAAATGGAAGCCGAAGCACTTTATGGTGGTATTATGGTGGATACAAACAACTTCACTAACAGAACAGGTGTAAGAACTTTTGAGGCAGCAGCATATCTTAAGAAAAATGGTGCTGATATAACAAGAGTCAGACGAATGTTCAGAGATGATATTAATGACTATAAGGCAAAAGCTACAGCAGTACAGAATACAGAAATTTACAAGGACTGTTATGCAATTTCTGTATGTACGGCAAAGAATGTTTCATCACCAACAGTTGTAGGTGCTCAGGCAGCTAATGAATTGTTAAACATTAAGAATGTAAAAGCATCATTCGTATGTACACCATACAATGATTTAATATACATAAGTGCAAGATCGTTAGATAAAATTAATGTTCAGGTGCTTATGGAAGAGTTTGGAGGTGGCGGTCACATGAATCTGGCAGGAGCTCAGGTTAAAGACGCATCTTTAGGAGAAGTAACACAGATGATTAAAAACGCAATCAGTAGAAGAATTGAAGAAGGAGACATGTAATGAAAGTTATTTTATTAGAAGACGTAAAGTCACTTGGAAAAAAAGGTGAGATAGTAAATGTAAATGATGGATATGCCAGAAACTTTATATTAAAGAAGAATTTAGGTTTAGAAGCAACAGGAAAGAATTTAAATGACTTAAAGCTTCAACAGCAGAATGCAGCTAAAGTTGCCAAAGAAAAATTAGAAGCTGCTCAGGCTTTGGCAAAGGACTTAGAAGACAAATCAATTACTGTTAAGATACAGGCTGGAGTTGAAGGCAAGGTATTTGGTTCAATTTCAAGTAAAGAAATAGCTTTAGAAGCAAAGAAACAGCTGGGAATGGACATTGATAAGAAGAAGATTGTCATTCCTGACGCAATTAAGTCGCTTGGAACTTACAATGTAAACATTAAGTTACACAAGGATGTAGTTGGAAAGTTAGCAGTAAAAGTTGAAGCAAAATAATTAGTAATTAAGAGAATCGCAATATGTCTAAGGATGTATTGCGATAATTTTACTATGAATGGAGATGCACTATGGACGAAGCAGTAGTAAAAAGAATAATGCCTCATAGCAACGAGGCGGAGCAGGCTGTTATTGGCTCAATGATGATGGACCAGGAAGCAATAACAGTTGCAATGGAAAAATTATCAGATGCGGATTTTTATAATAAACAGTACGGTTCATTGTTTAAGGCAATGGTTGAATTGTATAACGAAGGACGTGAGGGTGACCTGGTTACAATCAAAACAAAACTGGAAGAAATGGACGTTCCTTCAGAAGTTATTAGTATTGATTTTATTAGAAATATTTTAGATATGGTTCCAACATCTGCAAACATAAAGCAGTATGCGGATATTGTATATGAAAAGTCAGTAATGAGAAATCTTATAAGGGCAAATGAGAGTATTGCTAATACATGTTATGCAGGCAACAAGCCTTTAGAGGCAATTCTTGAAGAAACAGAGAAAAGTATTTTTGACTTGATTCAAACAGGTAATACAGGAGATTATGTTCCTGTAAGACAGATTGTTTTAAATGTTTTTGACAAGATTGAACAGGCAGCTCAGACGAAAGGTTCTATTACAGGTTTGGAAACGGGATTTGCCAAGCTTGACAAGCAGTTGTCAGGTCTCCAGCCTTCAGATTTGATTCTTATAGCCGCCAGACCTTCTGTTGGTAAAACAGCTTTCGTACTCAACTTAACAGAAACAATTGCAGTTAAACATAACATTCCGGTGGCAATATTCAGCTTGGAAATGTCAAGCGAACAGCTTATAAACCGTGTGATTTCACAGAACTCAATGGTTAGTTCACAGAAAATCCGTATTGGTGATTTAAGTGACAGCGAATGGGAAAATATAGTAGAATCAGCCAATGTTATTGGTAACTCAGGAATTATTATTGATGATACTCCGGGTATAAGTATCGGTGAAATGAGATCAAAGTGTAGAAAGTTTAAACTGGAAAAAGATATTCAGTTGGTTATTGTAGACTATTTACAGTTGATGACAACCAACACACCTCACGGAAGCCGTGAACAGGAAATTGCAGAAATATCAAGAACATTAAAGGGTATTGCCAGAGAGCTAAATGTTCCGGTAATTGCGCTTTCACAGCTTAACCGTGCATCTGAAACAAGAGAAGACAGAAAGCCTATTATGGCGGATCTTCGTGAATCCGGTTCTATCGAGCAGGATGCCGACGTTGTAATGCTTATGTCAAGATATTACGACAAGGAGAAAAAAGAAGAAGACAGAAACAGAATTATTCTTAACGTAGCTAAACAGAGAAACGGCCCTGTAGGTGAAGTTGAATTGGTATGGTTACCACAGTTTACAAAATTCGAAGATGCAGAACAACCTGGTGATCAGATTTAAATCGTTGTATGCCTAAGAAGATATAAAGTATTTTTAATAGATAATGCTAATATGTAGAAAACCTTTGAAACAGATTTTAAATTTGTCTCAAAGGTTTTTTGTATACTCAAGTATATAAATATATCTTCTTCGACACCTCCGCAAAAGGTTACATTTTTTGCAGTGCTATTTTTATTGATAGGGGAATATAATGGACTTATAATTGTGGTGTTAAGAAATTAGTATGAATTTCAAACCCTGTAAAGGGGCAGGTTTAGGAGGTTAAAATGGGGGAAAAGAGATACATGATTTCAGATGCATCAAGGATGCTGGGAGTAGAATCTCATGTTTTAAGATACTGGGAGGAAGAACTTAATATAGTTATACCAAGAAATGAAATGGGGCATCGATATTACACCGACAATCATATTAATTTGTTGAAGAATGTGCGTGACTTAAAAAATCAGGGCTATGGACTTAGAACAATTAAAATGATGCTGACGGACCCTGATACAAAAGAAGGAAAAAACAATAATTGCAGAAATAACATGGCTTTAACAGCTACAGCAGTTAGTGCACCGGTGCTTAAAGAGCAGATGAAGGTTGAGACAATTGAGAGTAGCGAAAGCAAGATGGAACAGTTTCAGGCAATAATGGATAAGGTTGTTTCTAAGGCGTTAAAGAAGAGTGCCGGAGAATTAGGCAAGGAAGTAAGTGGAAACGTAAGCGAAAAAGTTTTAAAAGAAATGAATTATCTAATGCGGACTCAGGACGAAAGAGAGGAAGAACGCTATAAAAAGTTAGATATGGCAATGCGTTCCAAACAAAAACTTTCAAGAAGAGAAAAAAGACGACAACTTAAAGCTGAAAAACTTCTACTGAAGAAAACTAAAAAAGAAGAACAAAGACTTAAACAGGAAAAACAGAAAAAGCTGGCAGCAGAGAAGAAAAAGGGAGATTTGAAAATCGGAAAGAAAGCACCGGCTCAGTAGGTAACTATTAAGTAACTCTATGGGACAGATGTAGAAGTTGGTTATTAGCAGAATTAAATAATGAATAATGTGCAATAGAAAAGGAGACAACCTTGGGGTGTCTCCTTTTGCTATCTCTAATTAAGCATCTAATTCGATTGAACCTGTAGGACATGATCCTGTACAAGCTCCACATTCGATACATGCACTAGCATCGATAACGAATGCTCCGTCACCTTCGCTAATAGCGCCAACTGGGCAAGCGCCTGCGCATGCACCACAACCGATGCATCCATCATTAATCTTGTAAGCCATTATGAAAGCCTCCTTTAAATTATAAAATTTATATTCATATAATAATACAATTACTGATAGATTGCAACAATTTAATTATTAACAAATTTAGAAAAATATATAAAAACATATAGAAAATCTTCCTAACAAAATTGGAAATTATGTGTATTAAAATAACCGTTTATTAGTGTGAAATACTGCAAAAAGTGATGAAAATATCAAATTTTATAAAAGATTTGTGACAAAGTTAGTAATTTCCCTATATTTATATTTACAGAGTTTATGTTCAGATAATTTACCGAATTTATGTTCTGATAAATTGCAACAATTATGTTCTAATAATGCGCTGATTTTATGTTTTGATAATATAAGTTTAGGTCCTAATAACAGTGATTACTCTTCCGAAAAAATGTATATCGTCAATGTTGTTTATCAAAAGTGTATCCCCACAATTAGTAATAGGAACCAGACGCATAGGTTGTCCCATTTCATATCTTCTAATATAAACAGCTTTCCCTTTTAAGAATATACCAACTTCTCCGGGGACAGGAAAACGGTCTCTAGCAATAAGTAGAGTATCACCATCAAGATATGTAGGGGTAAGATTGTTGCCTAATATTTTTATTCCACACATAATTATATTATTGCAAATGTCTGAGTATGCATAGGCATTAATGGTTTCAGTGTAAACACTATCGTAAATCATGCCATCTTTGACTAATCCTGTAGGAACAAATACGGGGATTTCCATTACACCGTTAGTTTGATTATTTTGCTGAATTGAATGTTCAAAACGGACAATTTCCTGAAGAAGAGTAAAAGCTCTTGGAGGCAATTCACCAGCAGGTATACTGCAACCAATATCGTAGCCAATAAGATAATCCATGCCACATCCCAGAGCCTGACTGATTTTGTATAAAGTATAAATAGTTGGATTTTTTATTTTGCCGGAAAGAAGTTTCTTCACAGATTCATAGGGGAGCCCCGAAAAATCAGAAAGTTTCCTAATTGACCATTTGCTAGTATTAAGTATTTTATTAATGTTTTTTATAATGTTTGATTTTAAAAGATTTTGTTCAGCGTATTTGTTATTAGCTTCAATATTCATTTTCATACCCCTCTCATAAAGATAATGAATTGCACCGGGTAATTGATTAGAGCAAAGATTTGGTGTAAAACAATAACTTTCAATTTTTTCCTGATACAGCTATTATAAAAATGCAGATTTTAAATTGCAATATTTTGTTTAAATATCTGCAAAAATTAACTTGCAATATATTATTGTAAACTTAACGAAGGGGGGAGATTCAAAAAGTAAAGTACAAAAAAGGAGATTGTAGGGCAATTGATAAATGCCTGCAAAATGAAAAACAGGAATATTTTTAACGAATATTGTTGAAAAAAATAAAACTAAGAATGCAAAAAGAAAAAGTTTTATAAATGAAGGGGGCAACATGGGGAAGTTAAAAGTATTGGTTGCAGAAAGTCAGACTGTTGTAAAACAACATTTGACAAAAGAACTTGAAAAAGATTTAGAAATTGCAGTAGTGGGGGCTACTGACAACGGAAAAGATGCTTTTGAAATTTTTAAAAGAGAAGAACCCAATATCGTTATATTTGATTTGCTTTTACCTATATACGATGGGTACACATTGTTAGATAAGATTAATGAGTATGGTGTGTCGGATAAGA
This sequence comes from Eubacterium sp. AF34-35BH, assembly GCF_003477765.1. Classification (NCBI taxonomy): domain Bacteria; kingdom Bacillati; phylum Bacillota; class Clostridia; order Eubacteriales; family Eubacteriaceae; genus Eubacterium; species Eubacterium sp. AF34-35BH. The sequence continues at coordinate 132,063 of NZ_QUDZ01000005.1, read as the reverse complement.
CAAAACTTATAATGACAACTACAGTTACTAGTGATTTGCTAATTTGTGAGGCATTTCACAGAAATGTAGATTATGTTCTCACCAAACCTTATGATACAAAAATCGTTGTGAAGAAAGTAAAGAAGATATACACACGAATGAATGAAATAATTGAAGAGGGGACAGTTGCAACAACTGAAATTATGACTAAAGAAAACACCAAAGGGTTAAGTTATAGTGTTTTTGAGGACAATAAGAAAATTGATAAAGTTATTTCAGAAAAACTTAATGCAGTCGGTATACCAACCAGATTAAAAGGCTACAGATATATGATAACTGCTGTAAAAGAGGCTGTAAACAATGAGGAAGCTTTGGATGCAGTGACTAAGATTCTATATCCCGATGTAGCAAAAAAACACCATTCTACAGCACAAAGAGTTGAAAAAGCAATAAGGCATGCCATAGAGGTCGCCTGGAATGATCAGGCCCATAAGGAAAATTATGGATACATAATTGATTCAGGAAAATACCGACCTACTAATTCGGAATTCATTGCAAAAATTACCCAGGACATAATACAAAATCAATAGAAATGTATTAAAAATTATGAGATTAAGTAAAAAGAAAACTAAAAATAAAATAATTAACAAATAAATAAAAAAATATAAAACAAAAATTAAATAAAACTAAGGAAAAATGAAAAAAGATTCCTGTTAATGGACGTCTCATCTCAAAATCTAATTACAAGAGATTGGGATAACAGCCAAATGCAGGAATCTTGTTTCATTGAATATGATTATTTATTTGATATAACTATTTATTTCACATAACTGTTTATTTCATATAACTATTTCTTGGCACGTTTTAGTGAAAATACAAATTCTGTTCCAACACCTTCGGTGCTTATAACGTCAATGTTTTCACCATGAGCCATCATAATTTCTTTAACAATGGCAAGACCAATACCGGAACCGGTTTTATCACGACCTCTTGAAAGGTCTGTTTTATAAAATCTTTGCCAAATTTTATCAATGCTGTCGCTAGGAATACCCATACCAAAATCTTTAACAGAACAGTAGACTTTTTCGCCCTTGTTATAAACTTTTAATATAATTTTCGAACCCACATTACTAAATTTAATGGCGTTATCTAAAAGGTTATAAAGAACCTGCTCGATTTTTCCCTTGTCAGCATAGACATTATAATGTTTTGTTGGAAATTGGATTATAAGCTGTATGTGCTTCTTTTCGCAACTTCCCTGAAAAGTTTCAACAGTGGAAGTAATTACATTTTCCATACTGAACTCTTCGTATAAAAGTTCAGGTCCGGTGCTGTTCCAATTGTTTAAGCTACGCAGACCGGTTGTTAATTTCTCTAAACGGTTTGCTTCGGAAATAACAATTGATAAATATTTGTTATAATCCTCAGGTGGTATGGTTCCATCCATCATTGCTTCCAGATAACCTTTAATTGATGTTAAAGGTGAACGGAAATCGTGAGAAATATTTGAAATAAATTTCTTCTGATATTCCCTTGAATTGTTTAACTGCTTAGACATGTATTTAAGTGAACTTGCCACATCACCAATTTCATCATCGTTATTTACTTTTAAGCCCTCATATTCAAAATTACCTTTGGCATATTCCATTGCCGCCAGACGAATTTGTTTAAGAGGTAAATAAATAAACCACATGAAATTAAGAAAAACTATTAAAGACAAAGCCAGTATTATAATATACGTTACATAGAAAATGTAAGTAATATTGTAACTGCTGTCCTTAATATAAGATGTAGGCATGTGGGCTACCACGTACCCGTAAGTTATATCGTCTTTTGCAAGTGTGTGGACAACACTTAAAGTGTCAGTTTTTGAAATATTGTATAATTTTCCTATTCTATAGGAACCTTTGCTATAGTCAGTTGGATCAAAGTCGTTAAATACAATTGTATGTTCATCGTTGTTTAATTCCTGAGTTTTGTCAGTAGTATAAATCATTTTCTTATTATTATCTAAAACAAGAAGATTACAATTCAATACTCTGTTAAAATCACTAAAGTAGTTATCAGGACTTGAAATATCATCCAAAGATTCTATATCAAGAGATTTGATATTATCTGAAACAACAGACGCGTAGCTGTTAAGCTGTTTGGCATCGTCCTGAACCAAATGATTGTAAATAAGGTTTGTTGACCAATAAGTTATAAGTAAAAATCCAAGTACAGCAAAGGAAAAATATCCTATAAAAAATTTAGTTAAAATAGAATTTCTCATTATTTGTTATGTACCTCGAATCTGTATCCAACGCTCCAAACAGTTCCAATAGACCATTCATCTGTGTCAGAAATTTTTTCTCTTATACGTTTAATGTGGACGTCAACTGTACGTGTATCACCTGCATATTCGTAACCCCAAATATGGTCAAGCAACTGTTCACGAGTGAAAACCTGGTTAGGAGATGAAGCCAGGAAGAATAAAAGTTCAATTTCTCTTGGTGTCATTTCAACCTGTTTTCCTTTATAAATAACTTCGTAGTTTGATAAGTTGATAATTAAATCCTTGTACTCCACATATTTGTCTGACTTAGGAGTTGGAGCTGCAGCCGGTGCTGTGTAACGTCTTAGAACTGCCTTAACTCTTGCAACTAATTCTTTGGAATCAAAAGGTTTAATCATATAATCATCAGCACCAAGTTCAAGTCCTAAAACCTTGTCAAAAACTTCGGTTTTGGCAGAAAGCATAATAATAGGAACTTTTGACTCTTTGCGGATTTCCCTACATACTTCGTATCCGTCAATGCCCGGTAGCATAATGTCAAGAAGTACAAGGTCAGGATTATATTCCTTAAAAGCGTTAAGTGCTGACTGACCGTCTTCTTCTGTTCTTGTATCAAAACACTCTTTTGTTAAATAAAGAGAAATAAGATTTGCAATGTTTGCATCATCATCAACGATTAATATTTTCTGTTTGTTTGCCATTTGATTGTCCTCCCATTAATGGTTACTGAAAAATTAAAATCCTAGTATCTTTTATATTTTAAAGATAATGGAAATATAATGTTCATTAAAATTTTTCAGCCGATTTTTAATAATTATATCATAAAATTCTTATGTTAAATAACTTATAATAAAATGTAAAAATATCTTATTTGCAGTAAATAAAATCTGCAATAATACAAAATTTTATTTTCTAATATTAAACATTACTTAAATTCTACTACTGTAGCACCTGCACCGCCTTCACCATGCTCGCCGTTTCTGTATGACTTAACATAAGAGCAGGTTTTCAAATAATTCTGAACGGCTTTTCTTAATGTGCCTGTGCCTTTACCATGAATTACATAAACCTGTGGTAAATGTGCAATGTAAGCATCATCAAGATATTTCTCAAGTTCACCTAAAGCTTCATCAACAGTTTTACCGATTAAGTTGATTTCCATCTTCACGTTAAGAGATTTGTTCATCTTAATCTTGCCGCTACTGTTTCTTGTAAGACCCGGTGCCTTAATATCAGGTTCATCAATAATTTCTAAGTCCCTAATATTAACCTTGCTGTTTAAAATACCCATTTTGACAGTTAAGTTACCGGCTGCGTTTGGAAGGGAGGCAACAGTACCATTTAAGTTCATGCTAAGCACCTTAACCCCTGTTCCAAGTTTAAAGTCAGAAGCTTTGTAAGATTTTGAAGGCTTAGAAGCCTTAATCGAACTGTGGCTTTGATTCTTTTTAATTTTTGAACCAACGGCAGTTCTTGATTTCTCAAGTTCTTTTGTATTGCCGGACTTACCGTATTTGTTAATATTTTTAATTGCTGTATCAGCAGTTTCCTTAGCTTCTTTAAGAATATCAAGGGCTTCTTCCCTTGCTTTAGATAAAATTTTATCTTTCTTTTCATTAATCTCTTTAGTTCTGTATTCGTAATCTTTTTTCAAAGATGCTATTTGAGACTTGTAAACAGAAATTGTTTCGTGGTCTTTTTCAATCTGTTTCTTCTGGCGCTCAAGTTCAGCTAAAACATCTTCAAACTGCTCATCTTCAGCATCAATTCTAGACTTGGCATCATCAATAATAAATTTAGGTAAGCCAAGTTTTTCTGAAATTGCAAAAGCATTACTTTTTCCCGGTATACCAATTAATAAGCGGTAAGTTGGTCTTAAAGTTTCAACATCAAATTCGCAACTGGCATTCTGGACACCATCTGTGGAGAGGGCGTAAAGTTTTAACTCACTATAGTGAGTTGTTGCCATGGTTCTTGTACCCATATTCTTTAAGAAGTTAAGAATTGAAATTCCAAGAGCTGCACCTTCTACCGGATCAGTTCCTGCACCTAATTCGTCAAAGAGAACAAGAGAGTCCTGATCGGCTTTGTTTAAAATATTTACAGTGTTTACCATGTGAGCTGAGAAGGTACTTAAACTTTGCTCAATACTCTGCTCGTCACCAATGTCTGCAAAAATCTCTTTAAATACTGCAAGGCTACTGCCCTCAAAGGCAGGGATATGTAAACCTGACTGGCCCATTAATGATAATAGCCCAACTGTTTTTAGGGAAACTGTTTTACCACCGGTGTTAGGACCTGTAACAATAAGCAGGTTAAAATCTTTTCCTAAATTAACGTCTATTGGCACTACTTTCTTTGAATCAAGTAATGGATGACGTCCCTGTTTAATATTTATAAAACGTTTGTCGTTAAATTCAGGCATGGTTGCTTTCATTTTCTTGGCAAGATTTGCTTTTGCAAAAATAAAGTCAAGTTTAGGCAGTAATTCCATGTCAGTTCTAAGCTGTTCCATGTATTCGCTACATGTAACACTTAAATTAGCAAGTATAATCTGAATTTCGTCAGCTTCTTTAACTGATAATTCACGCAACTTGTTATTAAGTTCCACAACTACAGTAGGCTCTACAAAAAGAGTTGAACCTGTTGAGGACTGGTCGTGAATAATTCCCGGCACATTGCCACGATATTCTTGTTTAACAGGAACGCAGTAACGACCGTCTCTCATGGTAATAAGAGAGTCCTGTAAGTATGTTTTGTTGTTAGTAGAATTAACAAGGTTACTAAGCTGACTGTGAATTCTATCATTTGTCAGCTTCATTTGTCTTCGAATATTTTTTAAGTTATAAGAAGCATCATCTGCCATTTCTTCTTCAGAAATAATACACTTCTCAATTTCTTTATTTAAATTAGTAAGAGGCTCAATGGCTTCAAACATATCGTCTAGGCTGTCTTTGTTACCATCGTCATCTCGTCTTGAAAAAGTTTTAACCCTGTTGGCAACTTTTAATAGGGAACTGATTCTAAGAAGTTCTCCCATGCCAAGGGTGCTGCCAATTTCCAATCGTTTAAGGGATTCACCAATGTTGTGAAGTCCCGAAAAAGAAAGGCTGCCTTTTTGCCAAACTCGTGTAAGTGCATCGCCTGTATTTTGCTGCATTATTTTTATCTCATGATAATCAGATGAAGGTGTGAGATTCTCACAAAGTCTGCGTCCCTTGTCAGAACCTGCTTCTTCTTTTAGCAAGTCAATAATTTTGTTAAACTCTAATGTTTTTAATACCTTTTTGTTCATTTTATAATCTCCATTTATTTGATGTAACTATACATATTCTGCCACCAAATACAGTGGTACTGTTCTTGTATTTGAATACATAATCAATTATAATAAAGTTTAGCTTAAATGTGTATAAAAGTAAATTCTTATATTAGGAGGAAATAATGAAATATATCGAAACATTACGTGAAGGTGAAAGAGTACAGGAAGTATACTTATGCAAACAAAAAAGTAGCGCAATGACAAAAACAGGAAAAGAGTATGAGAATGTTATTTTACAGGATAAAACAGGACAGTTAGATGCAAAAATCTGGGACCCGGGTTCAATGGGCATTGATGATTTTGACGCATTAGATTATGTAGAAGTTCATGGAGACGTTACAGTTTTTAACGGTCAGACACAGCTTAGTATTAAGCGAGCAAGAAAGGTAAGTGAAGAAAGTGTTGATCCATCAAATTATTTACCTTGCACTGATAAAAACATGGACGAAATGATGACAGAATTGCTAAAATTCATCGCCAGTGTTAATAATCCTTATTATAAACAGATTTTAACAACATTATTCGTTGAGGATGCTAATTTCGCAGAGGCGTTTAAGAAACATTCAGCGGCTAAAAGTGTTCACCATGGATTTATCGGTGGTTTATTAGAGCATACACTTTCAGTAACAAAGTTGTGCGATTTTTATACAAAACAATATCCTATTTTAAACAGGGATTTACTTATTACTTCTGCTATTTGTCATGATATTGGAAAAGTATATGAATTATCAGATTTTCCTTCTAATGAATACACAGATGCAGGACAGTTGTTAGGACATATTGTTATGGGTTCGGAAATGCTTTCAAAGATTATAGCAACAATACCTGATTTTCCAACAAAGCAGGCAAATGAATTGAAGCATTGTATTTTGGCACATCATGGCGAGCTTGAATACGGTTCACCAAAGAAGCCGGCATTAATTGAAGCTGTTGCACTTAATTTTGCAGATAATACAGATGCAAAGATGGAAACAGTTATGGAAATCTTTAAGAGTAACACAACAGCAACATCAGACCAGTGGTTAGGCTACAATAGATTTTTAGAGAGCAACATTAGAAGAACTACTGAATAAAAATGGAGAATGATTAAAATATATGTTTAATAAGAATGATATTATTGAAATAGAAATTATTGATCAGGGAACTACAGGAGAGGGCATAGGCAAAGTTGATGGCTATGCTCTTTTTGTAAAGGATGCAGTTATTGGTGATGTGGTAAAAGTAAAAATTATGAAGGCAAAGAAGAATTTTGCTTTTGCTAAATTACTTGAAGTCGTAAAGCCATCCCCTTATCGTGTAGAGCCTCTTTGCCCTGTGGCAAACCGCTGTGGAGGCTGTCAGCTACAGGCAATGAATTACAAGCAGCAGTTGGAGTTTAAAGAGAAAAAAGTTTACAACAATATTAAGCGAATCGGTGGCATAGAAGATTTTGAAATGAAGCCCATTATTGGTATGAAAGAGTTGGCAGTAAAGGGATATGAAGACAATGGTCCTTTTCACTATAGAAACAAGGCACAGTTTCCAATAGGTCTGGACAGAGAGGGAAATATTGTCAGCGGTTTTTATGCAGGCAGAACTCATTCCATTATTAGTGTGGACAATTGTCTCCTTGGCATTGAAAAAGATGGTGACGTAAATGGCACCGTAATGCATATAGTAAAAACTTTTATGAATATTTATAACATTAAACCTTATGATGAAAAAACGCACAAAGGTTTGGTGAGACATGTTCTTATTAGAATTGGTGCTTTTACAAATGAGATAATGGTTTGTGTGGTTATTAATGGAAATAAATTGCCACATTCACAGGAATTGGTGGAACAGTTATTGCAAATTGATGACATAACAAGTATTTGTCTTAATGTAAACAAAGAAAAAAGCAATGTTATATTAGGAAAAGAAATTATTAACCTGTACGGAAAAGACTATATTGAAGATTACATTGGTGATGTTAAATTTAGAATTTCACCATTGTCCTTTTTCCAGGTAAATCCAATTCAGACAGAAAAGCTTTACAACAAGGCGCTGGAATATGCAAACCTTACAGGTGAGGAAAATGTGTGGGATTTGTATTGTGGTATTGGAAGCATTTCTCTTTTCCTTGCAAAAGCTGCAAAGAAGGTTATTGGCGTGGAGATTGTTCCTGAAGCAATTGACAATGCCAGAGAAAACGCTGCCATAAATGGTATGGAAAATACAGAGTTTTTGGTTGGGGCAGCAGAAGAAGTAGTTCCTAAATATTTTGATGAACATAAAAATCAACCTGAATGTAAGCCAGATGTGATTGTGGTGGACCCACCACGAAAAGGTTGCGACCAGGTTTTGCTTGATACTATTGTAAAAATGAATCCGGAAAGAATTGTGTATGTAAGCTGCGACAGCGCTACATTGGCAAGGGATTTGAAGTGGCTTGAAGAACATGGGTATAAGCTAAAGGAAGCAACACCATGCGACATGTTTGGTCAGACAGTGCATGTGGAGACGGTGGCGTGGCTTGAGCAATATCAGTCAGAGGATACCATTCATGACGTTGATTAAAAATATATAAGAAATTGACAACGTGTAGTTTTTCATTACAATTTAATTCGAAATAATCTAAAAAATATATCTAATTCAGGGTAAAAAGTTTGTGATTTTATGTCGCAAACTTTTTTGACGTAAAAGAATAATGCACGGTAATATTGAATGAAAAGTATGATTATAATTCCTAGTAAAACTTGGTTGTAAAGTTATTATAGAAAAATGGATTATCGATATTGATTATTGTAATAATCAATGTTAAAATGAACGTAAAAACGTGCATAAAATGGAGATGAATATGATAATAAGTGAAAGAATTTTTGAAATAATGAAGGAACAGAAAATGAGCCAAAGAGAACTCTCAAGAAGAACAGGGATAACAATCAGTACAATTAGCGATTGGAATACTAAGAAGTCAAATCCGGCTTCTGATAAGTTATTGGTTATTAGTGAGGCTTTAGGGGTTCCTGTGGAAGAATTGCTTACAGGTTCCGAATCCTTTAAAGAAAATTTGCCAGAGGATATTGATTATAAGAATGTTAAGGATCATAAGATTTTAGAAGACTACCATAAGTTATCTAAAGGTCAGCAGATGCGTTTATTAAAATACATGAAGAGATTAGGGAAAATGAATGGAGGAAAATAAGAAAAGAAACGAGCAACCCGCTTAGCTACTGACAAGTCAGCACGTACGGTACAAAAAACCATTTCTTACTTCAAAAGGTACTATTTATTTGTAAAAATGTCAAGGAGAAAAATTGTGAATTAAGTGGGCGGCAGAAATATAACGCAAAATGGATGGAGGAGTTCTATGGCAGAAGACAAAAAGAAAGAGGAAATTGCAGTGATTGAAATCAATGAAGAATTTATGAAACAAAAATTGTATGAGTTTAGGGGCTGCAAAGTGTTATTAGATGCAGATTTGGCTGAAGTATATGGATATGAACTTAAGGCTTTTAATCAGCAGGTAAAAAGGAATAAAGAAAGATTTAAGAATGATATGATGTTTCAATTGTCTGATAATGAAGTTGAATATTTGCGGTCACAATTTGTGACTGCAAATATAAGTAGAAAATCCCGAAGCAATCCTTATGTTTTTACAGAACAAGGTGTATACATGTTAATGACTGTACTAAAGGGAGAACTTGCGGTAAGACAAAGTATTGCATTGGTAAGAACTTTCAAAAGAATGAAAGATTACATATTAGAAAATCGTGATTTAATAGGTCAGCGGGAAATACTTCAGTTAAGCATGGAAGTTGCTAACAACAGAATAGAAATTAACAAAATCAACTCAGATATGATATCTCTTGAAAAGCAGATTTCAGATGTTGCAGAAGGCTTGAAGGATGTTGTGACAAAATCTGAGTTGGCTGATATGATGAACAGCTTTGTTTCAGATGATGATGAAAAGTGGCTCATGTTTAATGCAAAATTTAGTAGTGCCGATGAGGTATATGAGTCCATTTATAAGCAGGCAAAGTCGTCAATATATGTCGTTGACAATTATATTGGATTAAGAACGCTGGTACATCTTAAAAATTCTCCTACAGGAGTAAATATTACTTTATTCAGCGATAATGTTGGGAATAATAAACTTCATAATATAGAATTTACGGATTTTTGCAAAGAATATCCATCCGTAAAAATATCAATGAAAAAGACAGGTGGTATATTTCATGATCGATTTATAGTGTTGGATTATGGAACTGCTGATGAAAGGGTTTTCTTATGTGGGGCTTCATCAAAGGATGCAGGAGCTAGAATAACCAGTATTGTTGAAGACTATGGAGTATCTAAATATACCCCGGTTATTACAACGCTGTTGAAGAATCCAACTTTGATTTTACCACAGTAGAGCAGATAGCATAAGCTACAGGTAAGGATATAGAAGAAGTGAAAGTGATTATTACAGGGAAGGAAACTGAACTTGCATAGAGTTATATAAAAAAGGAACCTTTGAGTTTAAATAACTTGGAGGCTCTTGCTATATGAAAATTTCAAGGAGAAAACTGTGAACGTACATATTCACAATTAAAGTTGGACTCACTTTAGGTGTTTGTTGCATACGAAATATTTAATTATTGGGGAACATTTCTCTATAATAACAATATAAAATGTTCCCCAAAGGAGAAAATGATATTCTTACCAGAAAACTTAAAAAAGTATTGAATATTAAAGAAGTTAACGCAAGAAGATGTGGCGGGATATCTTGGAATTACATCACAGAGTGTCTCAAAGTGGGAACGTGGAGAGGCTATTCAACCTCTTATTCAGCAAGAATTGAATGAAGCAGAAATTGATGAAAATATAAAATTAATTCTTTTGGCAGACGGAAAAGAAATTTGGTAGATTTGTAAGTTATAAAAATTAGCGAACCTTTTGGCTTTTTTAGAGACTAATATAGTGTAAATCGATTTACAGGAGGAAGAAAAATGAGTGAATATATTAATAATGAACTTATCGAGAACACATATTTGTTCTACATAAAGCGAGTGGCTAATAGCGATATGGCAAAGGATTTAGCTCATGATATTTTATTGGAAGCATTAAAGGCTGTTTCAAAAGGGAAAACGTTTATAAATTTTTATGGATGGTATTGGAGAATGGCGCATAATAAATATGCAAACTATATGGAATACAAGAAAACTCAAACACCACCATGCCTAAATAACATAGTGGTGTCTTGAATTATCTGGTTTAAGCTCGATGTATACAGTATTACCCACTTTTATATTAGAATAATTAATAGGTCCATGAACCCAAATTCTATCTAGTATAAAAGTTCCATCTTCTAATTCACAAACAAGATATTTGTATTTTCGCCTTTGATTTAGATATGGAATGATTTCATCAACAGTCATTTTCTTTTTTACAACAGCACTGGTAATAAAAGCACGGTTAATATTAAAAGCAATATAATTATGTATAAGCAGTTGTATTAAAGACAAAACATTAAAAACAGCAAAAACACAAACTACCAAAACAATCATACGTTCTTTGGTTTGATATGGCTTGAAACTATAAGGTATAGTTTCTCTTGCAAGAATTTGAAAAATAACAACAACACCTGCAAGGATAAAAGTTATAAAAAATCTTTTGAACCAACATAAAATAAAATTATGGCACTGGGATTTTCGTATCTTCTTTCTCTCTTGTTCTGTAGCAATGTGAAAATTCTCAGTGCTTAAATATATACTTTTCATGGTATACCCCCCCTTGGTACTCAATTTTAAATTGTTTTGTTTAATTTACCATAAAACATCAAAAGATAAAAGGTAAATATTAACTATAAATTCCTCGTGCTTAATAGAGAAAAATTAAACTAAAAAACATACACAATGAAGGCTGAGGCTAAAAACAATTTTGCATATCAAAAAAAGCAACTAATTTTTAAATATATTTTATGGTTAATTTTTTAACGAAATGCATAAATTTGTTGAATAAGCATTGAATTTGTCAGTTATTAATGTATAATATATGCGTAAAGCGAGATTTTTTTGCTTTAGGTAAGAAAGGCACCATAATTATTAAATTCCTTGGTGACTTTTCGAAAAACAAGATAGAAAAGGAGTATTATTAAAATGGCAATCGATTTAACAAAATATGGAATTAATGGAACAACTGAAATTGTTTACAATCCATCATACGAAGAGTTATTTGCAGAAGAAACAAAGCCAGAACTTGAAGGTTTTGACAAAGGTCAGGAAAGTGAATTAGGTGCAGTAAACGTTAAGACTGGTGTATACACAGGACGTTCACCTAAAGACAAATACATCGTTATGGATGAAAATTCAAAGGACACTGTTTGGTGGACATCAGATGAATACGCAAACGATAACCATCCATTATCAGAAGATGTATGGGCTACATTAAAGGACATCGCTAAGAAAGAACTTTCAAACAAGAAACTTTATGTAGTAGATGCTTTCTGTGGAGCAAATGCAGACACACGTATGGCTATCCGTTTTATCGTAGAAGTAGCTTGGCAGGCACATTTCGTAACAAATATGTTCATTAAGCCAACAGAAGAAGAACTCAAGAACTTCGAACCAGACTTCGTAGTATACAATGCTTCAAAGGCAAAAGTAGAAAACTACAAAGAACTTGGATTAAACTCAGAAACAGCAGTTGCATTCAATATCACAAGCCGTGAACAGGTTATCATTAACACATGGTACGGCGGAGAAATGAAGAAGGGTATGTTCTCAATGATGAACTACTACTTACCACTTAAGGGTATTGCTTCAATGCACTGTTCAGCAAATACAGATTTAAATGGAGAAAACACAGCAATTTTCTTCGGTTTATCAGGAACAGGAAAGACAACACTTTCAACAGATCCTAAGCGTCTCTTAATCGGTGATGACGAACATGGTTGGGATGACAACGGAGTATTCAACTTTGAAGGTGGATGCTACGCTAAGGTTATTGACTTAGATAAGGAATCAGAACCAGATATCTACAATGCTATTAAGCGTGATGCACTTCTTGAAAATGTAACATTAGATGAAAATGGAAAGATTGATTTCGCTGATAAGAGCGTAACAGAAAACACTCGTGTTTCTTACCCAATCAATCATATTAAAAATATTGTACGTCCTATTTCATCAGCACCAGCAGCTAAGAACGTAATCTTCTTATCAGCAGATGCATTTGGAGTATTACCACCAGTATCAATCTTAACAGAAGGTCAGACACAGTATTACTTCTTATCAGGATTTACAGCAAAATTAGCTGGTACAGAACGTGGAATTACAGAACCAACTCCAACATTCTCAGCATGTTTCGGACAGGCTTTCTTAGAGCTTCATCCAACAAAATACGCTGAAGAATTAGTTAAGAAGATGGAAAAGAACGGCGCTAAGGCATATCTTGTAAACACAGGATGGAATGGTACAGGAAAGCGTATCTCAATTAAGGATACACGTGGTATCATCGATGCTATCTTAAGCGGAGCAATCAACGAAGTTCCTACAAAGACAATTCCATACTTCAACTTTGAAGTTCCAACAGAACTTCCTGGAGTAGATGCAGGAATTCTTGATCCAAGAGATACTTACGCTGATGCTTCAGAATGGGAAACAAAGGCATTAGATCTTGCAGACAGATTCATCAAGAACTTCGCAAAATACGAAGGAAACGAAGCAGGAAAAGCACTTGTTTCAGCAGGACCACAAAAATAATCGCGAAGCTTTGAGCAAAGCGACATAATAAAAGAAGAGACAGGCAACCCGTTATGCTTGCATAAACGGGAGCCTGTCTCTTCTTTTATTTAGCGGCATTCTGCGAATGCCACGTGCTTATTGATTTGTAAACAAATCAATAAGAGGAGTGTCGCGCGTAAAAAGTCAAATTAAAGTAAATGCCGCGTGCTTATTGATTTGTTTACAAATCAATAAGAGGAGTGTCGCGCGTAAAAAAGTCAGAGCAAAGGGAATGCCGCGTGCTTATTGATTTGCATACAAATCAATAAGGGGAGTGTCGCGTTTGAAAAGAAATTTTGATATAAAAGTGATTTTTTGCTCGAAATAATGTATAATTATAAATATTTTTGTGGGCATAACAAATTTATCGTATATTTGCTAAGTAACAATGCCCCAAAAAAACAATAAATTTATAGGAGGGTTTGTATGAGAAAGACATTCAAACAAATTATGTCTATTATGCTGGCAGCAGCATTAACGCTAGGTGGAACACCTTTCACAGCAAAGGCGTCTATAGACATAAAACAAGAAGAAAACAACAAAAACAAAAAGGAAAAAAGTTATGTAGAAGGACAGGCAGTCATTCTATATAAGGAAAGTGGAAAGAATGTTTCAACACAGAGTATTACAGACAGTAAGGTAAAAATTAAAGAAACATATGATTTCCAGGAAAGCAAAGGAAAGGTGAAAACTTATAGTAACAATGATGCTTCAGACGTGAAGGTTTCTTTAGTTGAATCAGATTCATATTCAACAGAAGAACTTATTGCAAAGATGAAGAACAAAGTTGGTGTTATAAGTGTTCAGCCAAACTATATTTATAAGGCTTCAGATTATAATGACAAGTATTATAAATATCAGTGGTCTCAGGAAAACGTTGGTCAAAATGGCGGCACAAAGGGATTAGATATTAACGCTGACAGCAGCGCTTTGGCTGACAAGGACAATAAGGAAAAAGTTGTTGCAATTGTTGACACAGGTGTTGATTACACACATGAAGATTTAAAAGATAAAATATGGAACAACCCTTATGATGAAAGTGAACTAAAAGGAAAACATGGATATGATTTTGCTAATGAAGATGCAGATCCATTAGATGACAACGGTCATGGTAGTCACTGTGCAGGTATTATTGCAGCACAGTCTAACAACAATGTTGGTATAAGTGGAACTGCAAAAAGTGATAACATAAAGATCATGGCACTTAAATTCCTCGATGAAGAAGGTTCAGGTTCAACAATAGATGCTATAAGTGCTTATAACTATATTTATAAAGCGCAGTCATTAGGCACAAATGTTGTAGCTGTAAATGACTCATGGGGCGGTGATGCAGACGAAACAGAAGATGCATTAAAAGCTGTTATTGAAATGGTTGGTAAGAAGGGTGCACTTTCAGTTGTAGCTTCCGGAAATGACGGTGTAAATGTAGATGATCAATACACAAGTCCTGCCTGTATTGACAGCGATTACATTATTTCAGTTGCAGCAAGCAACGAAAATGATGAACTTGCAACTTTTTCTAATTATGGAAAAGATAATGTAGACATTGCAGCACCGGGAACTAACATTCTCTCATCAGTTTCATATAATTGCTATAATCCATCTATTTACGAAAACCCAATGGATTTAAGTAGTACATTCTATACATACGACACAGAAAAAGTAGTTAATGTAGTTGAAGATGAAGCTATCGTAAAAGATGCAGCACAGGGGGAGGCTCCTTGGGGACATTCAAGTGATGATGAGGGTGCAAAATTCACAGCAACTACAACTCACAATTCATATTTTGGAGAAGCAAAAAATACAAACAAGTCCCTTAATTTATCTGTAAGCAATATTGCAACAGAAGAACAGTATAATTTCTATTTACCATACGAGTTGAAAAAATCTTCAACTCCTGTAACAGTAAGTGCAATGTTAAAGGTAAATGCGAAACCTAAGAAAGACAACACAAACATTACAGGTCTTTTAGATGAAGATACAATTGGAACGTATGGAATTTTTGATTGTGATGTAAAAGATTCAGGAGAACTTGATTTTGCTAATGCAGAAATGATAGGTATGTCACACTTAGAGCAGGATAATTGTTATACACATTTAAGTTTTTCAACTTCAGGTAAAGTTAAAAAAGATACTAAGAAAGTTCTTATTCTTGCTTTAGTTGCTTCAACAGATGGCGAGTATGGATTTAGTGTAGAAGATTTTGGTGTAAGCAAAGAAGATGTTAATTCAGACGAATTTGGAAAATACGACTTTTATAATGGTACATCAATGGCTACACCACATGTTACAGGTGCAGTAGCAGCCATTGCAAATATATATGGTAACAGTAATTCATTAGATGTTAAAAACAGAGTGCTTGGTTCTGTAAGAGAGATACCGGCATTAGCAAACAAAGTTTCATCAAGTGGTGTACTGGACTTAACAAAGGTTGACACACCTAGCATTAGCGTTGGTAAGATTCAGATGAACGCTAAATCACAGGTTGAAATTAAAGGTTCATACCTTAAAGGTGCTAAAGTATTTGTAAACAATACAGAAGTAAAACAGCTTTCAAACAATGATCAGACAGTTACATTTGACGGAAATAACTATAAGAATAAAACTTTAAATATTAAGATTCAAAAAGAAGAAAAAACAATAGAGAGAACATGTTACTTCTCATGTGGTAAAGCATTCACATCTGACAAGAAGTTCATAAACTCTATGTTAGGCGGTCAGTTAGTATCAACAGGTCAGGAAGTGGCATACATTACTGATGAAGGTATTGTTATGTGGAGTTCTTTATCAAATAGTCAGGATATTGATATTGATGAATTAATTAAAAAATTCCCTGAATTAAAAGATGAAATCTTAAAAGAACAGGAATCTTTAAAAGATGCAGGTAGAACTTCAGAACTTGATGAAGGAAGATTTCCATTTACAACAGAAATGTTCGGGGCAGAATATAAGTATGCATTAAACGGTAGTGTATATGCTAACAGCAATTTTGCCTACACAAACGGAAAGCTTTATGGAGCAGTAGGTTTAGATTTAGGTTACACAGAAGAAGAAATTCTTGCATACTATGATACTAATAAAGGTTGGAAGAAATTAACAGCAGTTCCAAAAGAATTTAAGGGGGCATTTGGTTACAATTTAGTAGCATATAATGGTGACTTATATTTATTCGGCGGAATTAAGAAGGATGGAAGTCTTGATACATCAGTTATGAAGTATTCTTTATCAGCAAAGAAGTGGACAACAGTTGCTAAGTTGCCAAGTGGACGAGCTTGTGCAAAAGCTGTTCAGGTTGGAAATAAGTTAATTGTAACATTGGGAACAGACGGAACAGAATCAACTCCAAAGAACTTGATTTTTGATGGTAGTAAGTGGACTGTGTCTAAAGCTACAATTGGAAAAGTTACAGATGCTTACAAGGAAACAATTAATGGTAAGGAATTCTGTATAACAGAAGCACAGATTGGTGCAATTTCTAACGGTGTTATTTATACAGATTTAAAGGCAGAAGGTCTTGGAGATACATTTACATACAACCTTAGTTCAGATTCCTACAAGGCTTCAGGTTACAGCTTAAACAGCGAAAACTTTAAGGCGGATAATGTTTTAGCAACAACAGTCCAGGACAAGTTATACGTTCTTTATGGTAACAATCAGATGGCCAATGATGACGACGATGATTGGAACTTTGGAAAAGGAACTACAAAGAAATCTAGTGCAGTTAGCATTAACGGTGACGAAGAAGAAGTCGCAGCAGGAATTGAATCAGTATACATTAATGTAACAAGTGGATATACAAATGTAGTAGACAGCAGTACAGACGGCGGTTATGTAGAAGGCACAGGCTACTATTTGCCAGGTGATACATTTAAACTTATTGCAAAAGCTGACGATAACTTTACAATAACAAAGTTTACTGTTAATGGTAAGAATGTTGCTAAAGGTAAAAAAGGATATGTTTATACAGCAAGAGCTAATTCATTAGGCAGCAAGGTAACAGCAAAAGTTTATACAAAACAGAAGGTTACTGTAACAAAGGTTGGCGCAACTTCAATTAAAAAAGCCAAGAGAACAGCAAAGAAACTTAAGCTTACTTTAGCAAAGGCTTCAAATGCAATAGGATATCAGATTGCTTACTCAACATCAAAGAAGTTTACAAAGAAAACAACTAAGTATGTAACTAGCAAGAAGACATCAGTTACTTTAAAGAAATTAAAGAATAAAAAGTATTATGTAAAAGCCAGAGCCTATACAAAAGCTGGCAAGAAATCTGTATACGGAAGCTGGTCAGAAGTTAAGACTATTAAAAAAGTTAAAGCAAAGAAGGATAAAACTAAAAAGTCAAAAAAGAAATAAAGTGTTTGTTGTAGATTAATTTGAATATTTAGTAATAATAAAGCACAATATTTTGAAATCATAAAAAGCGATTAATTGGAAAAAATAATACCGGTTAATCGCTTTTCTATGTAATAAAAAATTTATTATTTGCAAAGATTTAGAAAGTTGTTATAATAGTGAACTGTAAGTGACAATATCCTAGTAAATGAATATGGTTGCAGGATAAGGCACACAATAGTAAATGAACCGGAGTTGATGATTATGCCGGTTTGGAATACAAAATCTTGAAGGAGGATACAGTAATGGATGTAAAGATTACAAAGGAAATGACAATGGGTGAACTTTTATCAATAGACAGAGGCGTAGCCATCGTTCTTATGGAAGCAGGAATGCATTGCATCGGATGTCCATCATCAATTGGAGAATCTTTAGAAGAAGCTGCTATGGTACATGGAATTAACCCTGATGAATTATTAGTTAATATTAATAAATATTTCGAGAAAAAAAAAGTTGAAGAATAATCTTTAACTGTAGAGATAACAAGAGCAGTTGTGGGTATTGTTTATGCAAACAGTCTCACAGCTGTTTTTATATGTAATAAAAAATTACTTCAGAATTTCTTATTGCATATAAATCGTTCCACTAGGGATGTACACTCACGTGAAAGGAAGATAGTGTGGAAACAAAACGTGCTGGTTGCGTGGAATGTGGCTGGCCACATTCGTGGTTCCTTATTAATCAAAAAGTTGAAATATTCTCCAAAAACAGGTAACATTAAATATATCAAAGATAAAAGGGTGTAATAATATGCATTTTAGAATGAATAAATTTATGCAGGAGGGGGCTTTTAAACAGTTATTTAAAAAGCAGACTCAGGGCATACAGGAAAAATATAATATAAAAAAAGCAGATGTAAGAATAATAGGTTATTTGAAAAGTTGTGGAGAAAATAATACAGCAAAGGATATTCAGTTTGTATCAAAAATGAACAAGGGGCACATATCCACAGCAATGGAAAATCTCTGTAATCAGGGGTATGTGAAGGCAATTCACGATGAAAAAGACAAAAGAGTGATACATTATGTTTTACAGGAAAAGGCAATGCCGATTTTGGAAGAACTGGATAAGATAATGGAAGAAACAGAAAATGAGATAATGAAAGGTGTTACTGATGAAGAGAGAGAGGTCGTAAAAAGAGTATCCGGGAAAATGTGGGATAATCTTAACCGACTTCTTGAAAATAAGTAACAAATGAAAAAGAAATGTAAACTTTTAATGAATGTTGTTGACATTTCTTTTTTTTAGGAATAATATTGTTTGAAAACAAACTATCACCAAAGAGTGTGGAGTGCTAAAATATATTGGTACATTAGAATAAAACAAAATAAAATAATATGTCCTATTAGTTGGTATATTATTAAGGAATAACAAGGAGGAATTATGGTTCGTTTACTTAAACATATGAAAGCAAAAGAATGGGCGATGGTTATTGTAAGCATTGCGTTTATTGTTTTGCAGGTTCAGCTGGACTTGAAGTTGCCTGATTATATGTCGGACATAACAGTGCTTGTACAGACAAAGGGCAGTGAAATGTCAGATATATTTACGGCTGGAGGAAAGATGATGGGCTGTGCCCTAGGTTCATTGGCATCAGCAATAGTTGTTGGATTTTTTGCTGCAAAAATAGCAGCTAATTTTTCAAAGAGATTAAGGGAAGATGTTTACGATAAGGTAATGTCTTACACTGATAAGGAGATTAACAGCTTTTCAACTGCCAGTCTTATTACAAGAACAACTAACGATATTACACAGATACAGTTTGTTATAGCTTTAGGTTTACAGGTTATGATTAAAGCTCCAATTATGGCGGTAATGGCAGTAGCCAAAATCAGTTCAAAGAACTTTGAGTGGACAGCGCTTACATTGGCTATAGTTGCTTTTGTAATTTTTATTTTATTATTTGTGGTAATTTTTGCATTACCTAAGTTTAAGAAAATCCAGTGGCTTACTGATGATTTAAACAGAGTTACAAGAGAAAACCTGACAGGTCTTATGGTTGTGAGAGCTTACAATGCTGAAGATTATCAGGAAGAAAAGTTCGACAAGGCAAATAACAGATTAACAAAAAACAATTTACAGGCATATTTGGTAATGTCAATTATGAATCCGGGACTTAATCTTGCCATGAATGGTTTAACTTTAGGCATTTACTGGATTGGAGCAATATTAATAAACAATGTTGCACTTACAGGCATGGCTGCCATAAAGGAAAGAGTTGGACTTTTCTCTGATATGGTTGTATTTACATCTTATGCAATGCAGGTACTGATGGCATTTTTGTTATTGGTAATGATTTTTATTTTGTTACCAAGAGCAACAGTTGCTGCAAAGCGTATTAACGAGGTTCTTGACACAGAAGTCTCAATGAAAGATGGCGTAAGAGAACAGGGTGAAGAATCATTAAAAGGTGAAGTTGAGTTTAAGAATGTTTCGTTTGCATATCCTGACGCAGCAGACAATGTAATTCACAATATTAATTTTAAGGCACACAGAGGAGAAACGGTGGCTTTAATTGGTGCAACAGGTTCAGGAAAAAGTACAATTATTAACTTAATACCTAGAATTTATGATGCAACTGAAGGACAGATATTGGTAGATGGAGTAAACGTAAAAGATTATTCAGAGAAAGCTTTACGTGACAAAATAGGTTTTGTACCACAGAAAGCATATTTGTTCTCAGGAACAATTGAGCGCAACGTAGGTTATGGTGAAGCAAAAGTTAATATGGATGATATAGAAAAGGCTGTTGAAATAGCCCAGGCAAAAGAATTTGTGGAAAATCAGCCGGGTGAATATGACGGTATGGTTGCTCAGGGAGGTGGAAACTTCTCCGGTGGTCAGAAGCAGCGTTTATCAATAGCAAGAGCCATTGCAAAGCAACCTGAAATTCTTGTATTTGACGATTCATTCTCAGCCCTTGATTATAAAACAGATAGAGTTTTAAGGGAAACAATTAAGAAGGAAATTGCAGATACAACAAATATTATTGTTGCTCAGAGAATTGGTACAATAAAAGACGCAGACAGAATTTTAGTTATAGAAGATGGAGCAATTGTTGGCAACGGAACTCACAGTGAATTAATGAAGAATTGTCCGCTTTATCAGGAAATAGCGTACTCACAGTTATCAAAAGAAGAATTGGAAAAGGAGGAAGTGTAAAATGCATGGTAGAAGAATGACTTACGAAAAACCAACAGGTAACACCTTCCAATCTCTTGGAAAATTAGGGAAATACTGTAAACCATATTGGGCAGTAATGATTATTGCAGTTATATGCGACATGTTAGGTGTAGTTACAAAATTAATCGGCCCAAACAAAATAAGCGACATTACAAATAAAATCTCTGCAGGCCTAACAGGAAAAATGGACATTGACGGTATAGTGTCAATTTGTGTTTTCTTGGTAGTTTTGTATTTAGTGGGAACAGCTCTAAGTTACATTACATCGCTGATAATGACTATTGTCACCCAGAAATTAAACAAGGGACTTAGAACAAATATTTCTAAAAAAATTAACAATCTGCCAATTGGTTATTTTCATAAAACCACAACAGGTGACGTGTTATCAAGAGTAACAAATGATGTGGATACAATTGGTACAACAATGCAAAGTAGTATTACCACACTGGTTTCTGCAGTTACCATGTTTGTAGGTTCAATTGTGATGATGGTATATACTAATGTGGTTATGGCAATAACAGCAATTCTTGCATCAGTAATTGGATTTATTTTAATGTTCTTAATAATGGGTCATTCACAGAAATACTTTGCAGCTAAGCAAAAATGGTTAGGGGCAATGAATGGTCACATTGAGGAGGTTTACTCAGGTCATAACATTGTAAAATTATTTAATGGAGAAGCAAAGGAAAAAGAGAAGTTTATTAAATTAAATGAAAAAATGTGCGAAAGCGATTGGAAGTCACAGTTTTTCTCAGGCTTAATGCAACCAATTATGGCATTTATAGGAAATTTTGCTTATGTTGCAGTTTGTGTAATGGGTGCATATTTGGTAATGAACGACTATACAACTTTCGGTACAATTGTTGCATTCATGATTTATGTAAGATTATTTACAAATCCTTTGGCGCAAATGGCACAGGCGGCTACACAGCTTCAGTCCACAGCAGCAGCTTCAGGAAGAGTTTTCGAATTCCTTGAGTCTGAAGAAATGGAAGATGAAAGCCATAAGGTTGAAAGTCTGCCAAAAAGCATTAAAGGTGATGTGGAATTTGACCATGTTAAGTTTGGCTATACAAAGGATAAAGTTATCATACATGATTTTAATGAACATGTTAAACCGGGACAGAAGGTTGCCATTGTAGGCCCTACAGGTGCAGGAAAGAGTACATTAGTAAATCTTTTAATGAGATTTTATGAAGTTGATTCAGGCGACATAAAAATCGATGGCATTTCAACTAAAGATTTAACAAGAGAGAATATACATGATTTATTTGGCATGGTATTACAGGATACATGGACTTTTGAGGGATCTATCAGAGAAAATCTTGCTTATGGAAAAGAAAATGTTACTGATGAACAGCTTGATAAAGTATGTAAGGCAGCAGGGTTAAGTCATTTTATTAAGTCCTTACCAAAAGGTTATGACACAACACTTGATGAAAAGTTAAATATGTCAGCGGGACAAAAGCAGCTTCTTACAATTGCAAGGGCAATGGTTGAGGATGCTCCAATGATGATTTTGGATGAGGCTACAAGCTCTGTTGATACAAGAACAGAAATTAAAATACAGGAAGCAATGGACAAATTAACAAAAGGCAGAACTTCTTTTGTTATAGCTCACAGACTTTCAACAATTAAGAACGCTGATATAATTCTTGTTTTAAAAGACGGCGATATAATTGAAAGTGGAAATCATCAGCAGTTAATGGAGCAAAAAGGATTCTATGCTGACCTGTATAATAGCCAGTTTGAACAGGTGTCATAAGAAAAATATTGTACAAAATTAATATAATTTTATAGGATAGCAGAAAAGGGCTATTTTTCATCATAATTTTAGAGTAGAATGTATATGTTTGGAAAATTGGGAACATAAGAAGGGAAAAACTATGACTAAAAAAATGATAAGAAAAATAGCCCTTGTTTTGGCTATTGCAATGATTACACAATGTGGGTTTGGCTTAAAATTATTTTCTATAGATGTAAAAGCTTCCACAGGGACAGCTAATACGGTAACAGAAATAGAAGCCGGTAGCATTGAAGCTACTACAGGTCAAAATGAAAATACAGGTAGCGGTGACTCAGGAGAAGTGGTCCCTACAGGAAGTGGCGGAGAGACAGTTGAAACAGCTACAGATGAAACATCATCTGATTTACCTACAGAGACACCAACGGAAACACCATCAGAAACAGAAACACCAACAGAGCCTGTTACAACACAAAGTAGTGAAATAATTGACGGTTTATATAGAGTAAAAAAGGGTGTGCTTGTAGAGTATGTGGGAGACAAAGAGGACAAGACAATAACAACTCTTACAATTCCTGCAAAAGTAACAACTATTAATGAATATGTATTTGAAGACTGCAAGTATATTAAAACATTAAAATTTGCAGAAAACAGCAAAATTGCAACAATTTATAAATATGCATTTAAGGGTTGTGATGCTTTAAAAACAGTTACATTGCCAGGCACATTGAAGACAATAGGTTACAAGGCATTTGCATTATGTCCGGCACTTAAAAAACTGACAATTCCAAGTTCTGTTACATATGGAAATCAGATTTTAGGTTCAAAATCGAATGTTACTTCAGTTACTTTTAAGAAGGGTATGAAAACAATTCCTTCAAATATTTTAAAGAACGCTAACAGGGTTGAGACTGTTTCAATATCATCAACAACAATAACAGTTGGCACAAGTGCTTTTTATGGATGCTCATCTTTAAAAAAAGTATCCCTTCCAAGCACTACAACATCTATTAATACATATGCGTTTTATGGCTGTAAAAACATGACAAGTTTTACAATGTCAAGTAACATTAAAACCATTGGTAAATACGCATTTAAAAATTGCTCAAAGGTTGAAAAGATAACACTTTACAAAACTATTGTTTCAATTGGTGACGGGGCCTTTACAAATGACAGTAAATTAACACTGCTTGTATATGCAAACTCAAAAGGAAAGGCTTATGCAAGAGCAAAGAAGTTGAAGTGGGATTACACTAATTCAGAAAAGAAAAGAAGAGCAGCAAATAAGACAATTTACGACAATTATCTGGCAAAAGTAACTGCCGGTGACAAGAAAAAATACAAATTAAAATATTTATCAGACTATGTACCCCAGGGGACCTGTGTTCTTGGAAAATATGTAATAGTTTCCATGTATCATAAGCATTTGGCAAAGCGCTCAATACTGGTTGTTTACAGTAAGTCCACCGGAAAATTTGTAAAAAATATTGTCTTGCCTAATTATGATCATGTTGGCGCAATTACCAATGTAAAAGGAAGACTTGTTGTTTCTTTAAATAACATATCAACACCTGATTATGGAGCTGTGTACAGTTACAGCAAGATAAAGAAAGCAAAGCATGGAAAAGTATTAAAACCTGGCTATCGTGTGAGATTCTCGGGAGATGCAGACTTTGCAATTTTTGACGGGACTTATTTTTGGGCAGGTAAAAGTGCTAATACAAACTATGCAACAATGCAGGGCTACAAAGTTAAAATTAAAAAGAAAAAATTAACGTTCACAAGAAAGTTCAGTTATTATGTTCCGGCTAACAGTCAGGGACTAATTGTTCAGAAAATAAGTAAAACAAATAGAAGATTTATATTTGCTCAGTCTTATGGCAGATTAAAGAACTCATCCTTAATTACATACAAGAAAAAAGTAAGCAAGGCTGGTGGACTTGGCAGTCCTGTAAAAACGGAAACCTTGCCATGTATGCTTGAGGGAATTTGTATGAGCGGGAATAAGTACATATTCTTTACATTTGAATCAGGTGCATCGCTATATTGTGGAAATCCTGACAATACAAGTGAGCTACAGATAAAATTTGTTTGTAGAATAAGTAAAAGCAAAATGGGATTTTAAAATTACAATCAATAAACATGGAACTCCTTTGATTAGTAGGTTGGAACTATTAATCGAAGGAGTTCTTTTTTTGCCTGCCGTGTAAAACGTCATAAGAGTGCCATTCGTTGATTATAAATATCTACAAATGTAGAAAAATGTAATTTAAATGAAAATGTTTTTAGAAAACCCACAATAAAAAAAACTAAAAACAAACCGGTTTTCTCAAATCAAAAATCAATATTGATGAAGAAAAACGTTGCAAATATTTAAGAGAAACGTTTCAAATGTGCAAAATGCACAAAAATAATCATAAAACAATTTCAAATTTGTAAGATTATTGTAAAAAACGTTTTTATAATCTATTCTATAAAATGTGTTTTAAAATCCAAAGTTGATTTTGGGATAGGAACGGATATAGTGCTATATATTTTGATTTTATTTGCATACAGAATCCGGAAACTGTATGTACCTATAAGAAGGGAGAAAAAATGAGGAGAGGTAATTTTTTTGCCAAGGCTAAAAAGACAACAGCAGTTGTTTTAGCTACAGCTATGGTGTTTGGAATGGCACCAACACAGTGGAGCGTTAAAGCAGCAGACGATTCGCCATATGTAATTTCACAGGGAAGAATGGTTTATGCAAGTTCATCGGTAGTAAACAGTGATCCAACCTATGCAATTGACGGAACAAGAGGAACGAGATGGGAAAGTGCATGGGGAAATGATACAGAATGGATCTATGTTGATTTAGGAAAGGTTACAAATTTTTCGAGTATTAGTCTTCAATGGGAAGGCGCTTATGCTAAACAATATCAGATTCAAACATCAAATGATGAAGAAAACTGGAAAACAATTTACACAAATAATAATTGTCAGGGTGGAGACGAAAACTTAAATTTACAGGGAAGTGGAAGATATGTAAGACTTTATATGACACAGAAGGCACTTAGTGCATATGGATATTCACTATATGAATTTCAGGTTTTTGGAACTGACGGAGTTACAAAAAGACCTGAAAATTACGGAACAAACATTGCAGAAAACAAAAACGTTCAGTCATCATCACTTAGAGATGTTTGGTGGATGTATGACGATAACGGTGTAATTAATCAGTCGTCCGTACTTGCAAAAAATGCAGTGGATGGAGATGACAACACATACTGGTGCTCTGGAGAAAGCGACAAACAGTGGTTTATGGTAGACCTTGGTAGAAATTATGATATTGGACGAGTTGTAATTGACTGGAATTCTGATGCAGGAAAAATGTACGACATTCAGGTATCAACAAACGGAACAGATTGGACAACTGTTTATAGACAACAAAAAGGATACGGAAATGCAGTTGCTAATGTACCAATGTTTGCCAATGCAAGATACGTTAGAATGTACGGATATACAAGAGTTGAAAGTGGTAGCGGATTTAGCATAAAAGAATTTAAAGTTTATGAATATAAGCAAGGAGACAGCAAAACAAGTTACACAATTGAAGATTTGCCAAAATCATATGTATCATCAAATGGAAAAGGAACGTACCTTTCTAATTCAATGTACAATGAAAAAGCAAAACTTCCTGTATACAAGGAAGATTCAGTAAAAAGTCCTGTTGACAGTAATGATTGGTGGCAGTCAATTTTAATTAACAAGTTTGGTAATTTATTATCAACACTTCCTCTTAAAACAAAATACTCAACAAAGGGACTTGCAGTTTTAACAGCAACAGAAGGCTGGCTACCGGACATGGGAGAAACGGATGTAAATGTTTCAGTTAATTCTGAAACAGAACCGGATTTCTATATTTTACCGGAGAATCTTGACACATCTTCAGCATGTGACAAGGTTGCAGATTACAGTGATTTTGCTGTAACAGCAGAGTTATGTGATGACAATCATGTGGCAATGAAGAGTACACATGTAAAAGGTTCACCATACGTTTACACAGAATATGGTGACACAGAAACAGTTTATATTTCATCTTCAAGTATCACATCAATTTTTGATGGAAATGGAAACGAGATTTTAGCAAATAATTTATCATCTATAAAAACAGACCATATTGGACTTGAAGTAACAGACAGCGACAACAAGGCAAAAACAAAAACTTCAAAAAGTTATTATTGTTTAACAGTGCCTGAAAATACAACATTTAAGAAAATCGGAAGCTATATTAGAATTACTTTCCCTGGAAAGAATGGCTACATGTCAATTGGATCAATGTTAAATAAGTCACAGATTGAAAAATTCTACAGACATGGATATGCTTTCGTAACAGATACAAAGGTTACATATGATTACAACGATGGAACTTCAAAAATTACATCTAACTACAATGTAACAACAACATTAAAGAGAAATGGATTTACAAATGAAACAATTCTTTGTATGTTGCCACATCAGTGGAAGAATTCAACAGATGACAATAGCTCATTTGCAACATATACATCTGTAAGAGGTGACTTAAAAGCAATTGAAAGTAATTCATTTAAGACAACATCAGAGTTTGCAGGACTTCTTCCAACTTTTGCACTTCCAGCAGATTCACAGTTTGATGGCGAAGCATTACTTGGTTATTTAAATCAGTTAGAAGACGCAACTAAGAACTTAAATCCTGCAGGTGATGCATACTGGGAAGGTAAGAACTTACATCCACTTGGAATGGGAGTGCTTATGGCAGACCAGATTGGAGTAACAGATTTAAGAGACACATTCTTAAAGAGAATGAAGAAAATTCTTGTAAACTGGTTCACATATGATGGAAAAGACGATATTAGTTATTTCATTTACAATCAGAACTGGGGAACATTATATTACGAACAAAGTGAATTTGGTGCTAATGCTTCAATTTGTGACCACCACTTCACATACGGATACTTTATGTTTGCAGCAACAGTTCTTGCTACATACGATGAAGAATTTTACAACGATTACAAGGGCATGATCGAAATGATGATTAGAGATTATGCAAACCCTTCAGATAATGACAGTGAATATTGCAGATTCAGAGCCTATGATTTATATGAAGGTCATTCATGGGCAGGTGGTTATGCTGACAATGACTCAGGTAACAATCAGGAATCAGCATCAGAATCATTATTCAGCTGGGTAAGTATGTATCTTTGGGGTGTACTTACAGAAAATGACACATACAGAGATGCCGGTGTATTTGGTTTTACAAATGAAATGGAAGCAGTAGAGCAGTATTGGTTCGATTATGATAAAGACAACTGGATTGCACAGTGGCCATACGATGTAGTTGGTCAGGTTTACGGTGGAATAAACTTCTACGGAACATTCTTTGGTGGACAGCCATTATATGTATATGGTATTCAGTGGCTTCCAATTTCTGAATATTTAACATATTACGGAATGAACCAGACAAGATGTGCTGAAATTTATCAGGGACTTTTAAATGACACTGACATTGCAATGGACAAAGCAGTTAAGGCTGCAAACAAAGAAGGCAAGTCACAGGAAGAAATTGATAAGATGCTTAAGGAATATCCACAGGCAGACACAGGTTGGCAGCATATTACATGGCCATATTTATCACAGACAAATCCTGATCTTGCGTTAAACAAATTCCTTGCAAATGACACAAAGGTCCAGAAAACTGATACAGCTAATACATATTGGTTTATTAATTCAATGAAAGAATTAGGTGTTAAAACAACTGATATTGTAGCTACAGGAGACTGTTCAGCAGCAGTATACTACAATAAGACAACAAACAAATATACAGCAACAGTTTGGAATCCAACAAACAAGACAAAAGTTGTAACATTCAACAACAAATCAGGCAAAATCGGAACAGCTACAATTGGTGCAAAGGCACTTGTAAGTTTCGAAGTTTACAAAGATAAAGCATTTAATGTATCACAGGCTTCAACACCTGAAATTTCAGTCCCAACAGGAACATATGATGATACACAGTATGTAACTATTAAGACAGATACAGAAGGGGCAACAATTCATTATACAGTTGATGGCACAATGCCAACAAAATCATCACCTGTATATAATGGAACATTTGCAGTATCAAGTACAGCTACTGTAAAAGCAATTGCTGTTAACGATGAATATATTACATCAGCAATGGCATCATCAACAATTACAGTTGACGGTACACCTGTTTCAAAGGATACAAATATTGCTTTAGGTAAAAATATTCAGGTTTCATCAGCGGAAAATGCAACTGTTGGTGGAGACAAGATTGTAGATAATGATACAAGCACAAGATGGTCTTCAGAATTTTCAGATGATCAGTGGTTTGTAGTTGATTTAGGAAAGAATTACACAATTAACAAGGTTACATTTAACTGGGAAGCAGCCTACGCAAAAGCATACAAAGTACAGACATCAACAGATGGAAACAACTGGAATACAGTTTACGAAACATCAAACTGTAAAGGTGGAGAAGAAAGTATTGTATTTGATGCAACAACATGTAGATATGTTAAGATGCAGGGTGTAAAACGTGCATTAGACTATGGATATTCTCTATGGGAAATGGGCATTTACGAAGCAGTAACAGTACAGGCTCCACAGTTTAGCTTAAGCTCAGGAACATACAAGGGAACACAGAATGTATCAATTTCAAGTAACACAAAGGGTGTTGAAATCAGATACACAACAGATGGTTCTACACCAAACAAGAATTCAAAATTATATGTTCCAACAGTTAAAATAAGTAAGAAAACAACAATAAAAGCAATTGCTTACAGAAAGGGCATGATTGATTCAGCAGTATCACAGGCAACTTATACTATAACAGGTGGCACAGAAACACCTGATGTACCGGATACACCTGAAGAAACAGATGCAAAAGCAATTACTAAAGGAATTACAGCTACAGCATCAGGAAGTGAAAGTGATGCAATGGCAGCAAAATACGCTGTAGACGGAAACACTGGTACACGTTGGTCATCAAATTTTGCAGACGATGCGTGGATTACTTTAGACCTTGGGAAAACATATAAAATTAGCAAAGTTGTATTTAACTGGGAGGGTGCTTACGGAAAAGCATACAAGATTCAGACATCAATGGATGGAAAAACATGGACAACGGTTAATAATGTGACAAATGGAAAAGGTGGAGAAGAAACAGTTCCATTTACACAGACTGAAGCAAGATATGTAAGAATGCAGGGTGTAGAGAGAGCCTTACCATACGGTTACTCATTATGGGAAATGACAGTTTACGGTATAGCATCAGGTTCAAGTGATACAAGCGTGCCATCAGGCACAAATGTTGCAAAAGAAGCTACAGCAACAGCGTCAGGAAGTGAAAGTGATGCAATGGCAGCAAAATACGCAGTAGATGGAGATGATGGAACACGTTGGTCATCAAACTTTGCAGATGATGCCTGGTTAGCATTAGATTTAGGTGAAGCTTACACAATTAACAAAGTGTTCCTTAACTGGGAAGGTGCTTATGGAAAAGCATATAAGATTCAGACATCAATGGATGGAAAAACATGGACAACAGTTAAGAGCGTAACTAATGGAAAAGGTGGCAAGGAAACAGTTTCATTTGATGCCACAAAAGCAAGATACGTAAAATTACAGGGTGTAGAGAGAGGTTTACCATACGGATATTCATTATGGGAAATGGAAGTTTACGGAAAATAAGCAAAACTTATAAAATATTGTAAATGTTTAATAAATAAAGAAAAAAGTTAATAAAATTAACAAAACACTAAATTTACTTGTGTTTTTTATATTCAAATGATAAACTTTCCAATGAACAAGGACGTTCGACAATTATTTGTCGCACGTCCTTGTTTTGCTTTTTGGGACATTTTATTCCCCCTTTTTAAGTAAAATGTCTTAATTGGAGATTAGAAAAATATGTATAGGAAATGGAGGTACTTGTTATGAACTCAGGAGACACAGGGTTTATACTCATTTGCTCTGCGTTGGTGTTTTTTATGACACCGGGGCTGGCATTCTTTTATGGAGGTTTAGTTAGGAGAAAAAATGTGGTCAACACCATGATGGCAATTGTTATGATTATGGGACTGGCAACAGTTATGTGGGCTTTGTTCGGTTATTCATTGGCATTTGGCGGAAATCATGGAGGCATTATTGGTGACTTTAGATGGTTTGGATTGGAAGGTATAGGTTGGAATGTAGGACCGTATGCAGATTCAATACCAAATCTTGTATTTTGTGCATTTCAGATGATGTTTGCCATTATTACACCAGCTCTTATAACAGGAGCAGTAGTAGGCAGAATGAGATTCAAGGCTTTGTTTATTTTTATAGCATTATGGTCTTTGGTGATTTATTATCCATTGGCTCATATGGTATGGGGCCAGGGCGGACTTCTTGCTGAATTAGGTTCAGTAGACTTTGCAGGAGGTGACGTTGTACATATTAGTTCAGGTGTAACAGCCCTTGTACTCGCAATTGTTCTTGGAAGAAGAAAAGGTTACGAGCGAATGACATATAGAATCCACAACATACCGTTTGTTGTATTAGGAGCTACAATTCTTTGGTTTGGATGGTTTGGATTCAATGCAGGTAGTGCTTTAAAAGCAGATGGGCTTGCAGCCCATGCATTTATGACTTCGGCAATATCATCGGCAGCAGCCCTTTTGTCGTGGATGTTTATTGATATGGTAAATGATAAGAAAACAACTTTGGTTGGTGCATCAACAGGTTTGGTACTTGGTTTGGTTGCCATTACACCAGGAGCTGGATTTGTACCAATTTGGGCATCATTTATTATTGGAGCATTAGTTAGCCCAATATGTTATTATGGCGTTATTTTAGTAAAGAAAAAATTAAAAATTGACGATGCACTTGATGCATTTGGATGCCATGGCATTGGTGGCATCTGGGGCGGCATCGCAACAGGAATTTTCGGTAAAAGTTCTATTAATTCAGTAGCAAAATGGGATGGCCTTGTATATGGCGAGTGGAGATTATTTGCAGCACAGATTGAAGGAATTCTCATTACAATAGCAATAGCTGTAGTGGGTACACTTATATGTGTTGGAATTGTAAGAATATTTACACCTCTTAGAGTAACAGACCGTGAAGAAAAATTAGGGCTTGATATTTCCCAGCATGGAGAAAGTGCATATCCAAGTTTCAACGGTATGGACCAGTAAATTGTGGAGTAGAAATATTTATATTGGAAATAGTTGATTATTAGGAGGATTAAATCATGATAATGAAAATAGATGCCATTGTCAGAGAAGAAAAGTTTGAAGATGTAAAAAACGCTTTGATGGACATAGAAGTAAATGGTCTTACTGTTTCACAGGTTATGGGCTGTGGATTACAGCGAGGCTACAAAGAAATTGTAAGAGGTATGGAAGTTGAACCTCAAATGCAACCTAAAATTAAATTTGAAATAGTTGTTTCATCTGAAGAATGGGCAGATAAAACTATAGATGCCATAAAAAAAGCTGCTTACACAGGAGAGTACGGAGACGGTAAGATTTTCTGCTATCCTGTAGAAAAAGCTGTAAAAATAAGAACAGGTGAGACAGGCTATGATGCAATTCAGCGTCAGGAATAAAAAAGTAAGGAGATGTGTAAAATGATTATTAAGGTAGAAGCAATTGTCAGAGAAGAAAAAGCAGAGGATGTTATTGCAGCATTAGATCACATTCAGGTAAACGGTGTTACAGTAACAAAGGTTGAAGGTTACGGCGCACAGAGAGGTGCTGATAACTGGGTTAAAGGCATGAAACTTGAAACAAAAGTAAGACCTAAAGTTAAAGTCGATGTAATTGTATCATCTGAAGATTGGGCAGACTTAACAGTAAGAGCCATTCAGAAAGCTGCCTACACAGGAGACTATGGAGATGGAAAGATTTTTACTTATGAAGTAAGAAGCGCACAGAAAATCCGTACAGGTGAGACAGGTTATGATGCAATACAGCAGCAGGAATAATTTAGGTATATAAATAAATAAAAGCACAGTAGCTTTATTGAAAAGCAGACAATGAAACTCATTAAAAAATGGACTATATATGTAATTGATCGTGGTAATATGAAAATCGTATAAGTATTACGACAAACTTTAAAGTCTTACATTTAGTGAGAAAGATTGTCTGCTTTTTATATGTAATTTCTTATTACATATAAACGTTCTACTGGAGATAGATTCTGGCACGAAAGGAAAAATATTGCTAAAGAAACACGTGCTTAGGGCGTAAATATAAATAAAAAATATTTTTATACAAAAAGTGCATTGACTAAAACATAATAAAATGTTACAAAATATATGAGAAAGGCGAAAGCCGTAAAAAGAAGGAGATTATATAAAATGAGAAAACTTAAGGACAAACTATTAGAATTAAGCCACAATAAAGGTTTAATCAAAGTAAGAAACTACAAAAAAGGATATGTGAGAAAAGGAATAACTGCCTTATTTTTAGCATTAACCCTTACAGTATCGTCTTTGGGAAGTGGAGATTTGTATGCTGTAAAAGCAGGTAGCAGTTGGCTTGATAGTAATATTTATGATGACGAAGATGAAGATCAGGAAATTACTATTGTAAATA
The DNA here is from genome assembly GCF_003477765.1 of Eubacterium sp. AF34-35BH. Classification (NCBI taxonomy): domain Bacteria; kingdom Bacillati; phylum Bacillota; class Clostridia; order Eubacteriales; family Eubacteriaceae; genus Eubacterium; species Eubacterium sp. AF34-35BH. The sequence continues at coordinate 98,819 of NZ_QUDZ01000005.1, read as the reverse complement.
AGGGTGAGCTTAAAGAAGATATGGAAGTGAAGCTTATAGGACCGGAAAACTGTATGTACAGATATTCTTTTGTCCCAAAGGAAACAGCCATATACACTTTCTATACAGTAGGTAGTTCAGCTACTTATGTTCGTTTGTATGACTCAAATGGAACACAAATACAAAGTGGCGGGAATAGTAGCAAGGTATTTCGTTTAAACTGTTGCATAAGTAAGAAGTTAATTGGAGGGGAGATGTATTATTTTGATTTACAGGAGAGTAATTTTCACTCAATTGCATGTAATGTAATAGTTAAACAAATGGATATGGATGAGACATATAGCTGTACCAAAGATATTGATAACTATGGATTACATGATCAGGAAATACAGTTTGAACCGGTGCTATATAATATTATTGGTGAGGAAATAAAGAATCCAAAAAACATGACATATTTATGGTATAAAGGGGACGTTGATGAGGATGAAAAAGACGACAATATATGTTTAGGCACAGATAAGAAATTTAAGACAAAATGTGATGGATATGCCGATTGCCGTGAATATTCAGCATTGGTGTATAAAAATGAAAAGTTCTTTGAAAAAATATATTGCCAGACAAAGGTAATAGAGTACAAATATACAATGAACCAAGGAGAAAAGTTGGAAGATTTAGACGAGTATACAACATTATTAGAGTTTACTCCCGAAAAATCAGGTTATTATAAGCTATATACAACAGGACTTAATACAGGAACCTTGCGTTTGTATAAAGACAAAGACTACACAAAAAATTGTAAAAATTACGTTGCGATGGCAGAAGAAAATGCAGAAGACTGTAAAAATGTTACCATAGAATATTATTTAAAAGCAGGGGAAACATATTCTTTTATAATGGAATATTTTTATTATAATGTAAGGATGTCAGTGGCCATTAATTTTGTAGGAGATGAAACCTCAACTACAGAAAAGAAAGAAAATAATGAAACATCTTCAAAGGTTGGTGAGTTGCCTTCAAAGGAAACTGGCATTTCAGAGAGAACAGATTCTCAGGTTCGTCCTACAACCGGAAACGTAACAGTAAAAGCACCGGTAAAAGTGAAAATCAAAAAAGCATATAAAAAGAAACAGAAAAACAAAAATAAAACTAAAATTTGTTTACTATTTAATAAAGTAGGAAATGCAAACAAATATGAGATTAAAATAAGCGACAACAAGAAATTTAAAAAGAAAAAAACTAAAACAAAATTAAGTAGGAAAACAAGTTACACATTTAGTGGATTGGCAAAAAGTAAAAAGTATTACATAAAAGTAAGAGCTATTAAAGTAATAGGCAAAAATAAAAAATATGGCAAGTGGAGTAAAGTTTATATTGTAAAATAATACAAATTATTAATATCCATTATTTATGGCGGATTGCTTAAAAATTCTATAAATGTTATAATGTCTAAAATACGGCTTAGTGTTTGCTAGTTTGAAAGGAAAGTATGATATGAAGGATTATATTATTAGTTGTTGTTCAACTGCGGATTTAACAGAAGAGCATTTTAAGGACAGAGATATTGAATGTGTTTTTTTTCATTATGAACTTGATGGAAAAGAATATTTAGATGATTTGGGAAAATCAATGAGTTTAGATGATTTTTATCAGGCAATGATTGATGGAGCAGAAACCAAAACATCTCAGGTAAATGCAGAAGAATACGAGGCACATTTTAGGAAATTTTTAGAACAGGGACTTGATGTATTGCATGTAACATTGTCATCAGGAATTTCAGGCACAATTAACTCTGCATTAGTTGCAAAGGCTAATTTGGAAGAAGAATTTCCTGACAGAAAAATTTATGTTGTTGATTCATTGGCAGCATCATCCGGGTTCGGTTTATTAATGGACAAGTTGGCTGATTTAAGAGATCAGGGAAAAACAATAGATGAAGTATATCAGTGGGCTGAAGAAAACAAAAAAAGAGTAAATCATTGGTTCTTTTCTACTGATTTAACATTCTACATTAAAGGTGGAAGGGTTTCAAAAACTTCCGGTATTGTAGGCGGTATACTTGGTATATGTCCATTGCTTAATGTGAATTTCGAAGGAAAATTAATTCCAAGAGCAAAGATTAAGGGCAAGAAAAAAGTATACAAGGCTATTGTGAAAAAGATGGAAGAATTGGCTGACAATAGATTAGAATATAATGATAAAGTTTATATAAGTAACTCAGCTTGTATGGAAGATGCTAAGGCTGTTACAAACTTAATAGAAGAGAAATTTCCGAATACAAAAGGGAAAATTGAAATATACAATATAGGAACAACAATTGGCAGTCATACAGGTCCGGGAACAGTAGCATTGTTCTTCTGGGGCGACGAAAGAGTTGATTAAGTGCATTTATAGATTTTAAGAATGGAGAAAATAATGAAGATAGCAATTTTAACAGATAGTAATGCTGGAATTGATATAAATGAGGCAAAGGAACTTGGTGTACATTTAGCTTACACACCAATAGTTATCGAAGAGGAAACTTTTTATCAGGAAGATGGTTTGACTAAGGAAAAATTTTACGCAGAATTGAAATCAGATAAAAACATAACAACATCTATGCCCTCTCCAGGAGATATAATGGATAGATGGGATAAGTTATTAGATGAAGGTTATGAGCAGATAGTTTATATTCCGCTATCAAGTGGCTTGAGCAATTCATGCCATGCGGCAATTCAGTTATCAGAGGAATATGATGGCAAAGTTCAGGTAGTGGATAACCATAGAATTTCTGTTACTATGCGTCAGGCTGTTTTAGATGCAATCTGGATGGCTGATAATGGAAAAGATGCAAAGGAAATCAAAGAAGCACTTGAGGCAAATGCCTTTGATTCAATAATATATCTTACTGTTGATGATTTAAAATATTTAAAGAAAGGTGGACGAGTTACACCGGCAGCGGCAGCTCTTGGAGCAGTTTTAAATATTAAACCTGTCTTAAGAACTGTTGGAGAAAATTTTGACGCAGTAGATAAGGTTAGAGGTAGCAAGCGTGCAATTTCAAAAATGCTTGATTACACAGAAGAATATGTAAACAAACTTTTAGAAAATAATGATACATCTAAGATTCGAATTGGTGCAGCAGGAACCTTTGAAAAAGAAGAAGACGCTAACAGTTGGCTTGAACAGGTAAAAGAAAGATTTCCTAACATACCTGATATTTATTATGATCCGTTATCACTTGTTGTTGGGGTTCATACAGGTCCTGAAGCAGCAGGAATTGGCGTAAGTTTAATTTTGAGAGAAGAATAATAATGAGTTATAAATTTTTTTCAAACAAAGAGTGTGAGTATTATCCATGCCACAAAATAGCAGAAGGAGAAGAATTTAACTGCCTATTTTGTTTTTGCCCGTTGTACTCAATGGGAGAAAAGTGTGGCGGAAACTTTACAATTCTTAGCAACAACATAAAGGATTGCAGTAATTGTACTTTTCCACATAGAAAAGATAATTATGACAAGGTAATTGAAAAATTATCAGGCAATTAATTACAGGAAATATAATACGAAAAACATAAATAAATGTTTCACTAGGAATACACCCTGGTGCAAAAAGAATATAGTTGCGTGGCAACACGCACTCAGTACTTAGAATGTCGCTTGCGACATTCTTTTCTTTTAATAAAAATGACAAAATTTCAGTAATGTATAAAAATATATATTTTATACATAAAATAGAGTATACTAATAAACAGTGACAAATTAACAATAATACAAAGGGGAGGAGAAAATGTTAAGAATTGAAAATTTAACAAAGAAGTTTGGAGACAAGAAGGCAGTTGATAGTCTTTCTTTACATATTGAGCCTGGTGAGATTTATGGCTTTATTGGTCATAATGGTGCAGGTAAAACAACAACTATTAAGTCGATAGTAGGAATTTTGAAATTTGATGAAGGTGAAATTCTTGTGGATGGCATGTCTGTGAAAGAGAACCCGATTGAATGCAAGAAGAAAATAGCGTACATACCTGATAATCCGGATTTATATGAATTTATGACAGGTATCAGTTATTTGAATTTTATTGCAGATATTTATAATGTAAGTTCACAAGACAGAACTGAAAGAATTAAGAAATATGGTGATTTGTTAGAATTAACTGATGATTTAGCACAGCCTATTAGTGCCTACTCTCATGGAATGAAACAAAAACTGGCAATTATTTCAGCCTGGATTCACAATCCAAAACTAATAATAATGGATGAACCATTTGTAGGTTTAGATCCAAAATCTTCTCATATTTTAAAAGAAATGATGAGGGATGTGTGTGACAAAGGTGGGGCAATTTTCTTTTCAACTCATGTGTTGGAAGTGGCTGAAAAATTGTGCGATAAAATTGCAATTATAAAAAATGGCCAGTTAATTAAATCCGGCACAATGGAAGAAGTGAAGGGTGACGAATCTTTAGAGGCAGTATTCCTAGAAATGGAGGCTGAACAATAATGATAAAAGCCCTATTAAAAAAGCAACTTAGGGAAGTTATATCTCTAATGTTTCGAAATAAGAAAAATGAACAGAAAATGTCAAAAACAAAAATGGCATCATACATAATTGTATACACAGTTTTGTTTGCAATTGTAGCTGTAGTGTTTTTTAGTATGGCAAATATATTCTGCAAGCCATTTTTACAGGTAGGATTGGATTGGCTGTACTTTGTTATAATGGGAATGGTGGCGATTACATTTGGAGTAATTGGAAGTGTATTTAACACTTATGCAAGCTTGTATCAGGCAAAAGACAATGATTTGCTAATGTCACTTCCAATCCCGGCACTATATATATTGCTAATTAGAGTTGCCGGAGTGTATATTGTAGGTTTGTTTTATCAGTTGTTAGTAATGATACCAACAGCAATAGTATACTTTTTTAATGCAGACATAACTGTGGAAAGAATTATCGGTTGTATTGTAATTACAATAATGAATTCGCTGTTTTTACTGGCAATGTCATGTATATTAGGCTGGATAGTGGCAGAGGTTAGTTCCAGATTGAAATTCAAAAATCTGGTGACAGTAATCGTGTCCGTAGCGTTCTTCGGAATTTACTATTATATATCGTATAAAGCTTATGATGTAATGCAGGGGATAATTGCTCAGGCGGCGGTTGTTGGAGAAAAAATAAAAGGGGTAGCATATCCGTTGTATGCAATGGGTAAGGGAGCTACCGGTAATGTGAAATATATGGCAATATTTTCGCTAATGGTTCTAATTTTGCTGGCAGTTGTAATTTTTGTTTTGGCAAAAAGTTTTTTCAACATAGCTACTGAAAAAAAAGGCGAAAAGAAAAAGGTTTATAAAATAAAAACTGAAAAGCAAAAAAGCGTCTCCAAAGCATTACTGTTTAGAGAGTTAAAAAGATTTACTTCAAGCGCAGTGTATATGTTAAATTGCGCACTAGGCTGTTTATTTATAATAGTCATAACAGTAGCAGTAGTAATAAAAATAGATGAAATAAACAGGCTCATAAGCCTTACAGGCATTAGAAGTGTATATCTTAGTTTTGGTATAACTTTGATGATTTGTGCAGTTATGTCAATGAACGATATTACCGCACCATCAATTTCTCTAGAAGGAAAAAGTATATGGATTGCGAAAACATTGCCTGTGGACACTTGGCAGATTTTGAGAGCAAAATTAAAACTTCATAATATAATAACAATCACACCTATGGTTATATGTAGTGTGATACTGGGCATTGAATTTAAACTATCAATATTGCAGATAATATTAGTTACAGTTGTACCCGTTATTTTCGTAATGCTTAATGGTGCGTTGGGCCTGATAATTAATTTGAAAATGCCAAATTTAAACTGGGTTACTGAGGCGGCAGCCGTAAAACAAAGCTTTGGTGTATTTCTTGCAATACTTTTAGCATGGGCAATGATTGCAGTAATGGCAGTGGTGTATTTGAAAGTATGTGTAGATTGGATAGGTGCGGATACATATTTAGGCATTCTAGTATTAGTGCTTCTATGCTTACTACTTATTGCATATAAGTGGTTAAAAGATAATGGGACAGAAATATTTAGAAATCTTTAGTTTGCATAGAAATATTATTAAAAAAGAACCTGTATACAATTTTATGTTAAGTCTTTACCGGATTACAAAAATCAGTAAGGAGAGTAGTATATAAAAATTGTATACAGGTTCTTTAATATTTAAATAATTAATCAGCAAATTTTACTTTTTTAACTTTGCTCCACTTGCCGTCACAGTATTTATTGTAGCCTTTTACTCTAATGTAGTAGTTTTTTGTTTTTGGTTTCTTCTTTAATTTAAAAGAATTTTTTGAAGCTTTCTTAATAGTTACAGTTTCAACATCATCCTTAAATTTTTTGTCAGGTGAATATTGAATCATATAGCCTGCGTCATATTTGGAAGATTGTTTTTTCCACTGTAATTTTATGCTCTTTGTCTTTTCAATTATCTCAGTAAAAAATCCTTTTGTAGGAATCGGTAATTTTTCTGTTTTAAGAGAAATTGTTTTACTCCACTTGCCGTCTCCAATATTGCTTTTAAAAGCACGAACAGAGAAATAATATTTCTTATTAAAAGAAAGACCTTTTATCGTAGTGCTTAAATTCTTTTCGTTATTAAAAATTTTGTATTTAACATTTTTCTTAAAACTTTTACTGGTTGAGTATTTCAAATAATAACCGGTAACATTTTTTTGACCTTCCCAGCCAAGTTTGATTTTGTTAAGTTTAACAGTCTTAGTTTTTATGGCTTCCTTTTTAGGAAGAATCATAAATGTGGTTGTGCAGGTACCTACAAACTTTTTATCTAATCCCGTAAGTTTAACCTTGGCAACACCGGGATTTTTATTTGAAGAATATTTAATCTTATATTCGGAAGGGGAAACTACCTTGCCATTTACAACTAAAGAAACACTAGGAGTAATTGCTTTTCCCTTTGATCTGAAGACCTTGGAAGATAAAGCAATGGTTCCGTTCTTTATACATGTGTACTTGATACTTTCCTTATTAGGTGTTGAAATTTTTCCGTCTATAAAATTAAATACAACATCCTTATCGGTTGTTCTGTAAACCTTAACGAACTGCAAAGCAAGTCTTTTTAAAACAGAAGCTCTTGGAAGTCTTGCTGTTGAAGCTCTTGAAGAAGAAATTATTGCGTATTGCGGCTGAACGGCCTTTATAAAAGCGGTACAGGATGATGAACCGGCACCATGGTGACCAACTTTTAAGACGTCAGCCTTAAAATTATACCCTTTAGCAAGTAACTGCTTTTCCATTGTTGAAGGCAAATCGCCTGTAAGCAAAAGGGATTTACCACCACAGGTTACTCTTAGAACAATACTGCATTCATTGTAAGTTGTTCCCTGAAAACCATCATAAACAACAGTTACAGTCGCATCTCCAAGCTTCCAAGATTCTCCATCAATAGGATTTCTGTAAGGACAGCCCTTTTCCTTTACGCTATTAATGAATTTTGAATAAGTTTTGTTACCTTTAACGCAAGGCGAATAGAAAACCTGTCCAACTTCATATTTCTCAAAAATTTTATTGAAGTTACCAACATGGTCTCCGTCAGGATGAGTGGCAACTACATAATCTATTTTATTATCAGGTATATTTAATTTGCTAATATAATTGGCAACTAACTCAGATGCACTTGGTGGACCTGAATCAACAATCATGTAATGTCCCTTGCTCTCAACTACAAGGGCATCACCTGAGCCAACATAAATAGAATGAAATGTCATTTCGTTGTCGTTAGCCGATACGTGCATAGCGTAAAAACATGTTGAACATAATAATATGGCTAACACAAATAAAAGTTTTTTTAAAGTTACATAAGCTGTTTTCATTTTTCTTTTTTATTACTATTTAATAAGTAAGAAAATCTTATAAAAGCATTTCATCAGAAAAATACCATAAGTATAAATCAAATATTCATGACCATTAAAATTGAAAAATCAATTTAGCATAAATTATGCATTAACGGCTTTTTCATAAGATTGTTCTAAATAGTAATATACCCTCCTTAAAATTATCCAAAAAATTAGAATATCAATTACTAAAAGTCCTTCAGAAAATTTGCCTAAAGACTGTAAAGCACTATAGTCTGAACCAATCCAAAATACAAAAGTATTTAGGACTATAAGTACCATAGACACAAACCATGTGATTTTTCCCCATTTTCTTTCGTCTCTGCAACATACATCAGGACACATTGCAAATAACCCGCCTGTAAATAAAAAGGTGGTTAAAATAATTGAACACATATAAGCTATTCCAATAAACATGGCTAAATTACATAATAACAAACCATTGAAAACAAAAGGAAGTGCTTTTAATAGTATGTGCAATATTAAGCCACAAAATGTACTTAAAGAACCATAACTGAATTTTTTATTTACTTTTTTTAATAAAAAACATGCAATAAAAATTAAGATAAATCCAAGCCCATCATTGAAAATGTCAATATGTACAGTTCCAAAATATACTTTGTCGATTACCTTTGTCTGGGTTGTGCCTGTAGAATCCGTAGTGCCGGAAACCAAAGGTGTTTTTTCTAAGGCTGAATCAGAAGAACCAGAAGTATCAATAAGCTTATAAGTACATTTAGCACCATAGTTTGATGCAATATTGTAGTATTGAAATTCTCCAATAACATTATTGGAATTACTATAGTCATGTGGATACTTGACGCCTGTAGATACATCCACATCAAGTGCTAACAAAATAAATCCTATAGCCAATAGTATAAAGGCTAATTTAAACTTTGATTTCATTAATAATACCTCCGCCGTAGTATTTTAATTACAAAAAACGTTCCAAAACTCTAATGTATGTAATTATATATTAAATATAGGTAGAAAAGCAACATTATTACATTGTAAAAAAGGAAGAATGTAGTATAATTAAGAAGATTTTAAGTAAAAAACTAGCTTTAAAAATTAAAATGCAATGAGCAGGAGGAAATGAAATGAAGAAAATAATGACAAAAAGCTTATCATTATTCTTAGCTGTAGTTATGGTAATAAGCTGCATAACTGTAAGCAAACCAAACAGAGTTAATGCTGACAGTACAGCGTACACAATCAAGGTTAATTTAGGAACAAACTGTACAACAGTTTACAAAAACGGAAAAGCCATCAAGGCAATGATTTGTTCTCCAAGTAATGAAACACCAACAGGAACATTCTATGTACCTGTAAAATACAGATGGCATGAAATGATTGGAAACTGTTATGCACAGTATTGTACAAGAATCTGTGATCAGATTTTATTCCATTCAGTTTGGTATTACAAGAAGGGCGATAAGTCAACAATGTCTGTTGCAGCCTACAATGTAATGGGACAAAAGGCATCTCATGGATGTGTAAGACTTTTATGCAAAGATTCAAAATGGATTTATGACCATTGTGCAGTTGGAACAAAAGTAGTAATTTTCTGGGGCAAAAAAAGTGATGATCCAATAAAACGTCCATCATTTACACCAATTACAAACGGAAAATTCACAGATTGGGATCCAACTGATCCAGATCCAAAGAACCCATACAAGAAAAAAGTTCCTACGGTCAAAGCTAATAAGACTAAAATCGAATTTGGTACAAAAGTAAAATTAAAGAATTTAGTATCAGCAAAAGACAGTGCAGGAAATGCAATTGCCAAGAAGAAAATTAAGACAAAAGGAAAAATAAACACAAACAAGCTTGGTACATACAAAGTTAAATATACTGTAAAAGATTCTCTTGGAAACAAGGTTACAAAAACATTTAAGTTTAAGGTTGTAGATACAAAGGCACCTGTAATTAGCGGTGCGGCAGATAATAAAGATGTTGCTCAGGGTAGCAAAGCTAACGTTTTAACCGGTGTTACAGCAAAGAGTGTACCGGGAAAAAATTTAACATCAAAGATTAAAGTTTCTGTTAAATATAAGAACAAAAAAGTTTCTGTAAAGAAAGGTAGCGTAAAATTCTCAAATAAAGGAACATATAAAATTACATATAGTGTAAAAGGCAGAAACAAAAAAGAAGCTAAGAAAACTGTTAAATATACAGTAAAAAGTCATAAAGTTAAGCTTACATTAACAGCTTCAAAGGTAACTTTAGTTCAGGGTACAAATGCAGAATTTGGTTATACTTATGTTAAGAGCTTAAAGACTTATGATGACAAAGATTTGAAAATCAAAAAATATGTTACATACACAGGAAAAGTTGACATGAACAAGCCTGGTAAATATGTAATTACATACAAGGCTCAGTACAAAAATCAGACTTACACAGCAGTAATAAAGAAGCTTACAGTTACAGTTAAGGCAAAACCAGCAACACCGGAACAGCCAACAACACCGGAACAGCCAACAACACCGGAACAGCCAACAACACCAGAACAGCCAACAACACCTGAAACAACAACTACAGCTCCTGAAACAACAACTCAGGCAAAGTAGGCGTAAAGAGGTAAATATGTATTCTTATAAAAAAAGAGTAAGTTTTAGTGAAATTGGAAAAGACGGTATAGTTCCTTATTATGGAATATTGTATAATTTACAAGATTGTAGCACATTTCAGTCAGAGGATTTAGGAATTGGCATTAGCTACTTAAAAAAACACCACAGGGCGTGGGTACTTTTAGCTTACAAAATACAGATTTTTAAGGATTTAAGATTTGGTGAAGAAGTTGAAGTTGGCACAAGTCCGTTAAATTTTCACAAGGTAATGGCAACAAGACAGTTCTGGATTAAGGATGCAAATGGTGGGTACATTGTAAAGGCTGAATCTATTTGGAGTCTGCTTGATACAGAAAAGCGCATGCCCGTAAGAATAACTGAAGGTGACATTTCCAAGTACCAATTAGGTGAGGCTTTTGACTCACTTAAAGTGTCAAGAAAATTAAAGTTTCAGGGAGAAAGAGAAGTTCTTGGAACAACAAAGGTTTTCAAAAGTTTCATAGACACAAATGGTCATTTAAACAATGCAGATTATATGCGGATTGTTGAACAGTTTCTGCCAAAGGGAAAAAAATATAATCAGATTGAAATTGTATACAAAAAGGAAGCTTTAATAGATGAAGAAATAGTGTGTGTGGCTTACAATAATCAGGATTATCTTGGCATAAATCTTGAAAGTGCTGACGGTCAAATACATGGACAAATAAAATTAAAAAATATTTAGGTAAGAAACAGTTTGCAGATGTCTGTAAACTGTTTCCTGCCCCTTGGAGGAGAATCTAATGGAATTAGGAAAGACATTAAAATTAAGAGTGGTAAAGAAAACAGATTTTGGTATTTATTTAGGAACTGAGGATGATAAGGTTCTTTTACCAAAAAACGAGGTGCCACAGGGAACGGAGCTTGGAGATACTGTAGAAGTTTTTATTTGCAGGGACTCAAAAGACCGATTGATTGCTACAATTCACAAGCCGGTAGCAGAAGTTGGAGAAACTGCTTATGTTGAAGTAAAGGAAATAACTAAGTTTGGGGCGTTTCTTGACTGGGGCCTTGGAAAAGATTTGTTTCTGCCTTATAAGGAACAGACAACAAACATTAAAGCAGGCGACAAAATTTTAGTGGGCATCTATACAGATAAAAGTGACAGATTATGCGCCACAATGAAAGTGTACAACTACCTAAGCTGCAATTCCACATACGAGGAAGAAGATATTGTAAAAGGCGTTGTATATAATTACAATCCAAACTATGGAGCCTTTGTTGCGGTTAATAATAAATACCACGGTCTGATTCAGACAAAAGAACTTACAATGAAAGTTCATGTAGGAATGGAAGTGGAAGCCAGAGTTAAAAGTGTTCGACCTGATGGCAAGCTGGATTTGGCTCTTAGAAAAAAATCATATTTGCAAATAGAAGAAGATGCTGAAAAAATATTGCAGTTTATGAAAGAAAATGGCGGAAAAATTGACTACACAGACAAGGCATCACCGGAGGTTATTAAGCGTGATTTTAACATGAGCAAAAGTGAATTTAAGAGAGCTATTGGCAGATTGCTCAAAGAACACCAAGTAATTATTGGTGAAAATAACATATTTATAGAGAAATAGCAGTAGCCATATGCAAAATATACAAAGATTTTTTTGTTATTTTGTTTATTTGCCATATAGTATTTTCCTACGATGTGATTTAGAATATCAACATACAAAAGGTAGTGAAAACTATTTCTAGGAGGAAAAGATATATGGCAAGTTTATCATTAAGAAATATCTGCAAAGTTTATCCAAACGGATTTGCAGCAGTTAAGGATTTTAACCTTGAAATTAAGGACAAGGAATTCATCATCTTCGTAGGACCATCAGGTTGTGGTAAGTCTACAACACTTAGAATGATCGCAGGTCTTGAAGAAATTTCATCAGGGGAATTATACATTGGGGATAAGTTAGTAAATGACGTAGAACCTAAGGATAGAGATATCGCAATGGTATTCCAGAACTACGCATTATATCCACATATGACAGTATATGATAACATGGCATTTGGTCTTAAGTTAAGAAAAGTACCAAAGGCTGAACAGGAAAGATTAGTTAAAGATGCAGCTAAGATTCTTGACCTTGAACAGTTACTTGACAGAAAGCCAAAGGCTTTATCAGGTGGTCAGAGACAGAGAGTTGCTATGGGACGTGCAATCGTTCGTAATCCTAAGGTATTCCTTATGGACGAACCTCTTTCAAACTTGGATGCTAAGTTAAGAGTTCAGATGCGTGTTGAAATTGCAAAGATTCATAAGAGATTAGGTGCTACAATCATCTATGTAACACATGACCAGACAGAAGCTATGACACTTGGTACAAGAATCGTAGTTATGAAAGATGGTGTTGTACAGCAGGTTGATTCACCTAAGAACTTATATGACAAGCCAGTAAACTTATTTGTAGCAGGATTCATGGGTTCTCCACAGATGAACTTCATCGATGCTGAAGTTGAAAAGGTTGGAACAGATATCAAGTTACATGTTGGCCAGGCTAGAACATACATTACAGTTCCAGCTGAACAGGCTAAGAGGCTTGAAGAAGGCGGTTATGTTGGTAAGACAGTTGTTATGGGTATCAGACCAGAAGATATTCATGATGAAGAAAGCTTCATTGCAAAATCACCTGAAAGTGTATTTACAACAACTATCAGAATTTACGAATTACTTGGTGCAGAAGTTTACTTATACTTCGATGTTGAAGGATTTGATTGTACTGCAAGAGTAAATGCCCGTACAGAAGCAAGAGTTGGTGATGAAGTTAAATTCGCTATGGACTTATCAAAATTACACATCTTCGATAAGGACACAGAAAAGGTAATTACAAACTAATTAGGGCCCTTTGTCAAGCATGGGGGTAACTCAAGTTTATAACCAGGTTGTGAATAACATTCATAACCTGGTATTTTTATAAGGAACTTTATGCAATATTAAGCAGGTAAATATTATATGTGAGGATGCTGGTGCAAGCGAGTATTATATAGAAGTGTCGTCAGATGGCCAAACATTCACGCGAATTGCGGAAGAGCAAGATGGAATTTCGTATAATTATAAAAATGACACGATGATTCTAGATGAAATGGTGAATGCCCGCTATATAAGAATTAATGGTACGTCTAGAAACACAGAATATGGGTATTCTATAAGGGATATTGCTGTTTATGGAAAAAGTATTGATACAAAACCAGATGGAACAACACCAGATACATCAACACCAGACACATCAACACCAGATGAAACAACAACACCAAAGCCAACAACAGCTAAGCCAAAGGCAACAACAAAGAAAGTAACAAAGAAAGCTTCACTTAAGCGAACAAAGATTGCTAAGAAAGTAACAAAGAAATTTAGATCAAAGAAAGTTAAATTAACATTCAAGAAAGTTATGGGTGCTAAGAAGTACACAGTACAGGTATCAAAAAGTAAGAAGTTTAAGAAAGTTCTTTACAAGAAGACAGTTAAGAAGATAAAAGTTACTCTTTCAAGCAAGAAATTAAAGAACAAGAAGAAATTATACGTTAGAGTAAAAGCAGTTGGCGCTAAGAAGTGGTCAAAGGTTGTTAAAATTAAAGTAAAGAAATAATTAAAATTACATATTTTAATCTAACAGAGTCCCTTATGAACTGTAATGGTTCGTAAGGGATTTTTTTTCACTTGTATTTTACAGTAAACTGGTTTAAAATATAACTTGAATAATTGTTTATATACACAAATGCAGTTAAAAAAGCAAGGAGAATTATATGATTTCAAATCAAATTTTACAGAACACAATTGAAGGAATTAAGAGTATCTCAAGAGTAGATTTACATGTGACAGATACAGATGGAAAGGTTGTAGCCTCAACATCACATACAAGTGAACAGTTTGAAAATTCAGTTTTGGCATTTGTAGCATCACCAGCAGACAGCCAGTCAGTACAGGATTACCAGTTTTTTAAGGTATATGATGAAAATCAGTTAGAGTTGATCTTGATTGCCCAGGGAACAAGTGATGATGTGTTTATGGTTGGAAAGATGGCTGCTTTTCAGATTCAAAACTTACTTGTTGCATACAAAGAAAGATATGATAAGGACAATTTTATTAAGAATCTTCTTTTAGACAATCTCCTCCTTGTAGATATATATAATAGAGCAAAAAAATTACATGTAGATGTGGATGCAAGAAGATGTGTCTGCATTATTGAAACAAAAAATGAAAAAGACAGTGTTGCACTTGAAACAGTTAGAACATTGTTTGCAGGTAGCAAAAAAGATTTTATTACAGCAGTAGATGAAAAGAGTATTATCCTTGTAAAAGAAGTTGATGACAATCAGGGATATGAAGAAGTTGAACATATTGCCAACACAATAGTTGATATGTTGAATACAGAAGCTATGGTTAAGGCAAACGTAGCTTACGGAACAATCGTTAAGGAAATCAAAGAAGTTTCACGTTCATACAAGGAAGCAAGAATGGCACTTGATGTTGGAAAGATTTTCTTTAGTACAAAGAATGTTGTTGCATATAACAATCTTGGAATTGGTCGTTTGATTTATCAGTTACCTATTCCACTATGTAAGATGTTTATTAATGAAATTTTTGATGGCAAGTCACCGGATGAATTCGATGATGAAACATTAACAACAATTAACAAGTTCTTTGAAAATAGTTTAAATGTCTCAGAAACATCTAGACAGTTATATATTCATAGAAACACATTAGTATATAGATTAGACAAGCTTCAGAAGACAACAGGTTTGGACATTAGAGTGTTCGAAGATGCCATTACATTTAAGATTGCATTAATGGTTGTTAAATATATGAAGTACATGGGTAATACTGAATTTTAGTAATATTGAATTTTAATCTATTTATTAAAGACTTAATATGATATTTAATAGAAGGACATTCATACATTGTTTAAGTGCTGCTTTAAGTACAGAAATTTAAATATTTCTAAATATTACATATAAAAAGGACACAGAATTTTAACAAATTGCTATTTAAATATATAAGTGGACAGGCTGGGTAAGCATTGGTGTTGATTCAGTGATGTCGGGACTTATATTAATGAACTAATATAATAATCATATTTTACTTTTATGGAAGAAATAGAACATAAAAGAAATTAAAAAATTATATTCGACAAATTTTTATTACATTTGCGTAATATAATTTTTTGGTGTGTAAAAAAATAAGATTGCGATAATGTATAACATTTAATGTGGAAGATTAGTTCATTACACATATGTTAAGGAGTAGACAAATGATTAGTATAAAAGGTGTAAGTAAATCTTATGGAAACGGCGCACCTGCTCTTAGCAATTTAAATTTAGAAATTGAAGATGGCGAGTTTGTATTCGTTGTTGGAGCCAGTGGTTCAGGAAAATCTACTTTTATTAAATTGCTTTTGAAGGAACTTAATCCAACAGAAGGAATGATAACAGTAGGTAACATTAAATTATCTAAATTAAAATCAAGAGGAGTGGCTAAGTATCGTAGAAAACTTGGTGTAGTTTTCCAGGACTTTAGATTACTACAGGACAGAGATGTATATTCAAACATTGCTTTCGCACAGCATGTTATTGGAGCGTCTCCAAGAGAAATAAAGAAGAATGTTGCAAGGGTACTTTCCTTGGTAGGTTTATCAGAAAAGTATCGTTCAAATCCTAATGAGTTATCAGGTGGTGAGCAGCAGAGAGTTGCTTTGGCAAGAGCGTTGGTAAACAAGCCTGACATATTACTTGCCGATGAACCTACAGGAAACCTTGATCCTGAAAACTCATGGGAGATTATGAAATTATTAGATAAAGTAAACAAACAGGGAACCACCGTTATTGTTGTTACTCACAACCTTGAAATTGTAGAGGCAATGAACAAGAGAGTAATTACAATGAAGAAAGGTGTAAAAGTCAGCGATAGCAAGGTGGTGGAATAAATGAATGGAAGAACAGTAGGATACTGCTTTAAACAGGGTGTCGTTAATATTAAGAGAAATAAGTTGTTCTCAATTGCATCAATTTGTACAATTGCTGCCTGTATTTTTCTTATTGGAATTATACTTTCTATTATTATTAACGTTAATTCTGTGGAGAAGCAGGTAGAGCAAAACGTTGGTGTTACTGTATTTTTTGATAAAGGTTTAAAACAGGAACAGATTGACGCTATTGGTGCAACAATAAAAGCTGATAAGCATGTTGAAAAATACAAATACACATCAGCAGAGGAAGCTTGGAAGGAATTCCAGGGAGATTACTTCGCAGAAGATCCTGAATTGGCAAAGGCATTTGCAAATGATAATCCATTAGCTGATTCAGCATCATATACAGTTTTCCTGAAAAACATTGATGAACAGGATGCTTTTGTAAATAGAATCTCAAAAGTTCAGGGTGTTAGAAAGGTTAAACATTCAGAGCAGGCAAAAGAAACATTAAGTAAGTTTTCAAAACTTTTAGGATATGTATCAATAGCTTTGATAGTAATTTTATTAGGCGTGGGAATTTTCTTAATCAGTAATACAGTTATGATTGGTATAACCGTTAGAAGACATGAAATTAAAATCATGAAATTGATTGGTTCAACAAACGGCTTTGTTAGAGCACCATTTATTATAGAAGGTGTTATAATTGGTCTTGTTGGTTCAGCTATACCTCTTGTTATTTTAAGAGTGATTTATGAAAGATTAATAGCTTTTGTAATGTCAAAGGTAGGAGTTATGGCAAGTTCAATTTCTTTTGCAACAGTAGGTGAAATATTTGGAGTGCTTGTTCCATTAGGACTTGGAATTGGAGCCGGAATTGGTTTAGTTGGTTCATTCCTTTCAATTAGAAAGCACTTAAAAGTTTAATGGAGGAGATAAACAGATGAAAAAGAATTTTTCGAGAATATTAAGTTTATTACTTTCCGCAACATTAGTTTTATCAATGGCAGGAACATCATTTGCCAGCGTTTCAAGTGAAAAAAGCAAGCTGTCAGATTTAAATAGCCAGAAAATTAAGAAAAATGCAGAAAAGAAAAAACTTCAGGCTTCAAAAAGTGAAGTCGAAGCTTATATTGAAGAAGTTGATAAAAAATTAACTGATTTATCAACACAGATATATAAAACACAGCAGGAATTAGATAAGACAGAAGTTAATATTAAGAAAACAGAGAAGAAATTAAAAGCAGCAGAAGAAAGCATTAAGGCTCAGTATGCTGACATGAAGTTAAGAATTAAGTATATGTACGAAAATGGTGATACAGAATTACTTGACTTAATTTTAAATTCAAAGAGCATTACAGAATTCTTAAACAAAGCTGAATATATTACAGAATTATCTCAGTATGATAGAAAAATGCTTAACAAGTTAAAGCAGACAAGAAAGACAATTTCTGATTCAAAAACTTCTTTGGAGAAAGATAAGAAGAACCTTGTAACAATGCAGACA
Organism: Eubacterium sp. AF34-35BH; assembly: GCF_003477765.1. Lineage (NCBI taxonomy): Bacteria > Bacillati > Bacillota > Clostridia > Eubacteriales > Eubacteriaceae > Eubacterium > Eubacterium sp. AF34-35BH. The sequence goes on along the minus strand of NZ_QUDZ01000005.1, from coordinate 80,955 downwards.
AAGCAGAAGACAGATAAGTCACAGCTTGAAAGTACAGTTGCATCAAAGCAGTCAGAATTATCTGAATATGAAGATTTGCTTGAGCAGAATGAGGCTTCTTCAGATGCACTTGATCAGGAAATTAAGGCACAGGAAGAAAAAGTAGCTCAGGCTAAGATCGCAGCACAGACAACACAGGCTCCAACTCAGGCAGCTGCAAAAGCACAGACAAATACAAACAATAATACAAATAACAACACAAATAATAATAACAATACTGATACAAATACAAACCCAACACCAAGCAAATCCAGTGGTTGGATTTATCCGGTACCAGGACACACATCAGTTTCATCAGATTATGGATACAGAAAAGATCCATTCTCAGGTAGTAGCACATTCCACAACGGAATTGACTTCCCTGCACCAGGTGGAACTCCTGTAGTAGCAGTAGCAGACGGTACTGTAGTTTGGGCAAATTATAATGCCACAGCAGGAAACTGGACAGGTATTAAACACTCAAATGGTGTAACATCAGTTTACATGCATCAGTCATCAATTTTAGTAAGTGTTGGTCAGCATGTAAGTCAGGGACAGACAATTGGTTTAGTTGGTACAACAGGTTCATCAACAGGTAACCATTTACATCTTGGAGCAACAAGTGGAACAACACCAGGTAACTGGGTAAATCCATGGAGTTACTTCTAAACAGAATGAAACATAATATTTTATAAATAGTAAAGAATGAAAAATTAATTATTTAGTTTTTCATTCTTTATTGTTATAAAAGAAAAAATAGTTTAATATACATAAGTAGTATGATTCGCAAGGAGAAAGTCCTGTTAAAAAATTCATAAAAGTGATTATGTTATTATGCAAATTTGAATTATAATTTATTTGAACATACTTAAATGAAAAGGTTAAAGTGTAAAGCGAGGAAGAGATTGATATGGAAAAAATAAATGTAAAGAAAATTAATAAAAAAATCGAGAAAAAGAAAACTAAAACAAAATTTGTACCTGGCTTTCTTTTAGGTATGTTTGCAATGTTGGTTTTGGGAGTAGCAGTTGGCGTTGGACTGCATTTTTCTCAAGATAGCGTAAAAACGGATGCTACATATGCTGTGGACAAGGCAGAATCAAAGATCAAATCTTTAGAGGCATTAATCAACTTAAAATATTTGAAGAATGTGGATCAGGAAGATTTGGAAAACGGTTTATATAAGGGACTTTTAGAAGGATTGGGAGACCCTTATTCAGTTTATTACACGAAAGAAGAGTACACAAAGTTAATGGAAAGCACTTCCGGTGAATATTGCGGGATTGGAGCTTATGTTTCACAGAACACAGAAACAAAAGTAATAACAATAACAAAAGCTTTTAAGAATGGCCCGGCAGACAAAGCCGGAGTAAAAGATGGTGACGTTATTACAAAGGTTGATGGAAAAGATGTATCTTCAGAAGATGTTGATAAAGTGGTCAGCATGATGAAAGGGGATAAAGGAACAAAAGTTAAGTTAACAGTATATCGTCAATCAGTTAAGAAATATGTGGACGTTACAATTACAAGAGGAGAAGTAAAAGTACCTACTGTAGCACACAAAATGCTTGATAAGAAGAACAAAATCGGTTACATACAGATTTCTGAATTTGATACGGTAACCGCTAATCAGTTTTCATCAGCTTTAAGTTCTTTGAAAAAGCAGGGCATGAAAAAGGTAATTTTTGACTTAAGAAATAATCCGGGTGGTTCTTATGAAGGCGTTTGCAAAATATTAGATGAAATCTTACCGGAAGGAACGATTGTTTATACTAAAGACAAATACGGAAACGAGGAAAAGCAGACTTCTGACGCAAAATGTTTAGATATGCAGATTGTCGTTTTACAAAATAAAAACAGTGCCAGCGCATCTGAAATTTTTGCCGGAGCCATACAGGACTTTGGTGCAGGAACAATTGTAGGAACACAGTCTTTTGGCAAAGGAATCGTACAACAAATTATTCCATTAACAGACGGTTCAGCAGTTAAAATTACAATTGAAGACTACTATACACCAAGTGGCAAAAACATTCATGGAAAAGGTATTACACCAGATGTAAAGATTGAGGCAAACGGAAAAACAGATGTACAGCTAAATAAAGCATTAGAAGTTTTAAAGAAAAAATAGATCATAAAAATAAATTAGAAACAATGTGACGTTTAAAAAATTCAAAGTAATAATTTTTTTAAAACAGAAAATCCATTACGGAAATTGTAGTCTATTAAAAAATATATTAGGAAGGTTTATATTATCAATTTTGTGTTATCAATTTTTATGAGGAAAATAAAACTATGATAATAGGTTTGAATTAGATATGTAATAATAGGTAAAATATAAAGCAGGATGCTAAAGGATAAATGTAATCCAAAGGCACCTGCTTTTATGCTGAGAGAAACAGAAAATGTAAGTTAGAAATCCCATAGATGAGCTGGAAATAGTTTAATTTTAAAAATATATGATATATAAAGTAATAATGAGTATAAATAAAAAAGTGTAGAGTAAAAAAGACATATATACAAATAAAAAAAGAACATGAGTTCGAAAATACTATATACTTTTTTCAGACTTTTTGTTATAATTTGTTTATGCAGTTGTCGAAAAGAAATGAGACATTTATATGTTGCTGAAAAGAAAACAAATATTATGTGTCATTGGAATTAGTTAAGTATTTATAGATGGTTAGAAATAGATTTATAGGAGATTTGTATGGATCATTTTGAATTACATTCAGAATATCAGCCAACCGGGGATCAACCTCAGGCTATTAAGCAGTTGGTTGAAGGTTTTAAGAAAGGAAATCAGTTTGAAACATTGCTTGGTGTAACAGGTTCTGGAAAGACTTTTACAATGGCAAATGTTATTGCACAAATGAATAAACCAACATTAATTATTGCTCATAATAAGACTTTGGCGGCACAGCTTTATGGGGAGTTTAAAGAATTTTTTCCTAATAACGCTGTGGAATACTTTGTTTCCTATTATGATTATTATCAGCCGGAAGCTTATGTGCCAAGTACAGACACATATATTGAGAAGGATTCTGCAATAAATGATGAAATAGATAAATTACGACATTCGGCTACTATGGCGTTAATAGAGCGAAAGGATGTTATTATTATATCTTCGGTTTCGTGTATTTACGGTTTAGGTGATCCAATAGATTACAAAAACATGGTAGTGTCCCTTAGACCGGGAACTATTAGAGATAGAGACGATATTATTCATAAGCTAATAGAGATTCAGTATGACAGAAATGATATGGATTTTAAACGAGGAACTTTTAGGGTAAGAGGGGAGAATCTGGAAGTATTTCCTGCATCATACACAGATAGTGCCATACGAGTTGAATTTTTTGATGATGAAATAGAAAGAATAACAGAGATTGATTCTTTGACAGGCGAAGTGCGTCACGAATTAGAACATGTGGCTATTTTCCCAAATTCACATTATGTAGTTAATCCGGAGAAATTAGAGAGAGCTATTAAGGATATAGAAGCAGAGTTGGCAGAACAGGTGGCTTATTTTAAATCAGAGGATAAGCTGATTGAGGCACAGCGAATAGCAGAGAGAACTAATTTTGATATGGAAATGCTTAGGGAAACAGGGATATGTTCAGGAATCGAGAACTATTCCCGCCATATGGCAGGACTGGCTCCCGGAGCAACACCACATACGTTAATGGAGTATTTTGGTGATGAATTCCTTATAATGATTGATGAAAGCCATATTACAATACCGCAAATTCGTGGAATGTATAATGGGGACCAGGCAAGAAAAAGCACATTGGTGGATTATGGTTTTAGACTGCCATCGGCAAAGGATAACAGACCACTTAGGTTTGATGAATTTGAGGGGATGATTGACCAGATGCTTTTTGTTTCAGCTACACCTAATACTTATGAAGAGGAACATGAGTTACTTAGAGCTGAACAAATTATCAGACCAACAGGTTTGCTGGATCCTGAAATTAGTGTAAGACCAATTGAAGGTCAGATAGATGACCTTATTACTGAAATCAATAAAGAAGTTGAGAAGAAAAATAAAGTTCTGGTTACTACTTTAACAAAGAGAATGGCAGAAGATTTGACGGATTATATGAGAGATGTAGGAATTAGGGTTAAGTACCTTCACTCTGATATTGATACATTAGAGAGAACAGAAATTATCAGGGATATGCGTTTGGATGTTTTTGATGTTTTAGTAGGTATTAATCTTTTAAGAGAGGGACTTGATATACCGGAAATCAGTCTGGTTGCAATTTTAGATGCAGACAAGGAAGGATTCCTCCGTTCAGAGACATCTTTGATACAGACTATAGGTCGTGCGGCCAGAAACTCAGAAGGTCACGTAATAATGTATGCTGACAATATTACTGAGTCAATGGATAAGGCTATTACTGAAACTAACAGACGTAGGAAACTTCAGCAGGAATATAATAAGGAACATGGAATTACTCCAACTACAATTAAAAAGGCTGTTAGAGAACTTATTAGTATTTCTAAAGAAGTTGACAGAAAAATTAATGATATTGAGAAAGATCCTGAGTCAATGGATTCAAAAGAATTGAAGAAGTTAATTGACAAGGTTGAAAAGAGAATGCAGAAAGCAGCAGCAGAACTTGATTTTGAGACTGCTATTGAAATGCGTGAAAAACTGGCAGAACTTAAGAAAAAATATAGAGAATGATGATAATTAATGGAGAGTGAAAATAATGTCGGACAAGAAAAAGTACATTAAAATAAAAGGGGCTAATGAGCATAACTTGAAGAATATTGATATTGAAATTCCAAGAGACGAATTTACTGTAGTTACAGGTTTAAGTGGCTCGGGAAAATCGTCTTTGGCATTTGATACAATTTATGCAGAAGGACAGAGAAGGTATATGGAATCTTTGTCATCCTATGCCAGACAATTCTTGGGACAAATGGAGAAACCCCAGGTGGAAAGTATTGAAGGTTTACCACCGGCAATTTCAATAGACCAGAAATCTACAAACAGAAACCCACGTTCAACAGTTGGAACAGTTACAGAAATATATGATTATATGAGATTACTATATGCCAGAGCAGGTGTACCTCACTGTCCAAAATGTGGCAAAGAAATCAAGAAACAGTCAGTAGATGAAATTGTTGACAGAATTTTAGAATTACCGGAACGCACTAAGTTCCAAATACTTGCGCCTATTGTAAGAGGCAAGAAAGGTCGTCACGAGAAGGTTTTTGAAAGTGCAAAGAAAAGTGGTTATGTACGTGTAATTGTTGATGGAAACATGTATCAGCTAACAGAGGAAATAACTCTTGATAAGAATATAAAACATAATATAGAAATTGTTGTAGACAGATTAAGTATAAGAGAAGGAATTGAGAAACGTCTTACAGATTCCATAGAGAATGCGTTGAAGTTAGGTAACGGTTTGATGAATCTGGATGTAATTGGTGGAGAGACAATAACATTTAGTCAGAACTTTGCATGTACTGATTGTGGAATTAGTATAGACGAAATTCAGCCACGAAGCTTCTCGTTTAATAATCCTTTTGGTGCATGTCCAGATTGTTACGGTTTAGGATATAAGATGGAATTTGACGTTGACTTAATGATTCCTAATCAAAGTCTTAGCATAAATCAGGGGGCAATTGTAGTTTTAGGCTGGCAAAGTGCTAACGATAAAAAGAGCTTTACCAATGCTATTTTACAGGCACTATGTAAGAAATATAAGTTTGATTTAGATACTCCGTTTGAAAAATATCCTAAGAAAATTAAAGATATTCTGATTTATGGAACTAATGGTGAAAGTGTGCCTGTACATTATACAGGCCAGCGTGGACAAGGGATATATGATATTGCCTTTGAAGGTTTGATTCGTAACGTAGAAAGACGTTACAGAGAAACAAGTGCCGAATCTACCAAGGCAGAGTATGAGTCATATATGAGAATAACACCTTGTAGCACATGTCATGGTCAGAGACTTAAGAAAGAATCTTTAGCTGTAACAATTGGCGATAAAAATATTATTGATATGACAGAAATGTCGGTTAGAGACTTGAGAAAGTTTTTAGATGAAGTTCAATTAACAACTACACAGATGGCTATAGGTAAAGAAATTCTGAAAGAAATAAAAGGTCGTCTTCAGTTTTTAATTGATGTAGGTTTGGATTATTTAAGCTTATCACGAGCAACAGGTACCTTGTCAGGTGGTGAAGCTCAGCGTATTAGGCTTGCTACCCAAATAGGTTCAGGTCTTGTTGGGGTTGCCTATATAATGGATGAACCTAGTATCGGTTTACATCAGAATGATAATGAAAAGTTATTAAAGACATTGAAGCATCTTAGAGATTTAGGTAATACTTTAGTAGTTGTTGAACATGACGAAGACACTATGCTTGCAGCAGATTACGTGGTAGACATTGGTCCCGGTGCAGGTGAACATGGTGGAGAAGTAGTGGCAAAGGGTACTGCTAAGGAAATAATGAAGAACAAAAACTCTATTACAGGAAAATATCTAAGTGGCAAATTGAGAGTCCCTGTTCCTGAAAAAAGAAGAAAGCCAACAGGTTATCTTAAGGTAAAAGGAGCAAAGGAAAACAATTTAAAGAATATTAATGTAAAAATTCCACTTGGTGTATTTACATGTGTAACAGGTGTTTCAGGCTCAGGAAAGAGTTCTTTAGTTAATGAAATAATTTATAAAAGCCTAGCAAGAGAGTTGAATAGAGCTAGAACAATTCCCGGAAAATTTAAAGAAATCGAAGGAATTGAACAGTTAGATAAAGTTATAAACATTGATCAGTCACCAATAGGAAGAACTCCTAGAAGTAATCCTGCAACCTACACAGGTATGTTTGATATTATTAGAGATTTATTTGCAGCCACAATGGATGCAAAGGAGCGTGGATACAAGAAAGGAAGATTCAGCTTTAATGTAAAAGGTGGACGTTGCGAAGCATGTTCAGGTGATGGAATACTTAAGGTTGAAATGCATTTCCTGCCAGATGTGTATGTGCCTTGCGAAGTATGTGGAGGAAAGCGATATAACAGAGAGACTTTAGAAGTTAAATATAAGGGTAAAAATATTTATGACGTTCTTGAGATGACGGTGGAAGAAGCTATGGAATTCTTTAAGAATGTTCCAAGAATATATAATAAGGTTAAGACGCTTTATGATGTGGGCTTAGGATACATCAGATTAGGTCAGCCAAGTACACAGTTGTCAGGTGGTGAAGCTCAACGAATTAAACTGGCAACCGAGCTAAGTAAAAGAAGTACAGGTAAGACAATCTATGTTTTAGACGAACCTACAACGGGGCTTCATTTTGCCGATGTTCACAAACTTGTGGAAATTCTTCAGAGATTAACTGACGAGGGAAATACAGTTTTAGTTATTGAACACAATTTGGATGTAATAAAGGCTGCAGATTATATTATTGATATGGGACCTGACGGCGGAGACCGAGGTGGTACGGTAGTAGTTGCAGGAACACCGGAACAGGTGGCAGAACATCCTACAAGTTACACAGCCAAGTTTGTAAAACAGAAGTTGGAAGAGGCAAAATAGAAGAAAAATGGTCATTTTTAATAAGAAAACGATTCATAAAAATGTTTAAATAAAAACACTTTTATGCAACACTTACAAACTTAAAAAAGTATAAGAAAAATGCTTTTAATTTGTGTAAAAACATGCTACATTAGAGTTACAAAATAAATAAGCATTAAGCACCTGGAACGACTTATACAGTGCATTTAACAACCACCTTGTTATTAGATGTCGACCTAATAGCAACAGTATCTAAGATAAGAGGTGAAAGAAATTTTACCCAATGATATCTGCTGACATGGCAATCAACGGGAGATTGTTTTAGTAGTAATTATTGGATAAGATGTTACATTGAAACGGAAAGGATAGGAAGTATTCAAAACGAAGAATCAATGGGCAATAACATCTTATGGTTAGAGTAGATAAGGAAGTTAAAGCAGGACAAATGAGAGGAATGATACACATAATATTGTAAATGATTACAATAAGTATAGTAGTAGATTCAGAGAAGATTTATGAAGGAGAAAAGTACCTGCGGTTGAGAATGTAGTTGTAAAGTTAAGGTGTTGAGATAGTGAAGCATCTGTTATATGAAATGTAGCAGGTGCTTCTTTTAATATGTAATAAAAAATCTTCCAGAATTTTAATTTAGTCTTAAATAGTTTACTATGAATGAAAACTCGCGCAAAAAATCAGTTGCGAATAGGCATGCACTTGAAGTAAAAAATGTGGTAAGCCGTTCTTTGCTCTGGAAGAGAGAATTATGTGGAAATCTTTGTTGAAGGATTACATATAACTTCCTTGTACATTTAAGCAAAATAGAGTAAAATAACAGAAGTGCAGGTCTTTTATTGTTCCTGCAATACGGATATACAGGAGGAAACATGGATAGAGAGTTAGTTATCGTAATAGATTTCGGAGGACAGTACAACCAGCTTGTTGCCAGACGAGTTCGTGAATGTAATGTTTACTGTGAAATTTATTCATATAAAACAGATATCGAAAAGATAAAAGAAATGAATCCAAAAGGAATTATTTTAACAGGTGGACCAAACAGTTGTTACGAAGAAGGCGCACCAACTTATACTAAAGAGTTATTTGAACTTGGAATTCCTGTACTTGGATTATGTTATGGAGCTCAATTAATGCAGCACATTCTTGGTGGTAAAGTTGAAAAAGCTCCTGTAAGAGAATATGGAAAGACAGAAGTACATGTAGATACAACTTCAAAATTATTTACAGGTATTGAAGAAGATACAGTTTGTTGGATGAGCCATTTTGACTACATTTCACAGGCTGCACCAGGATTCAAAATTACAGGTCACACAAGCGATTGCCCTGTAGCCGTTGCAGAATGTGAAGAAAAGAAGCTTTATGCAATTCAGTTCCATCCGGAAGTGTTACACACAGTTCGCGGAAAAGAAATTTTAAGCAACTATGTATATAACGTATGTGGTTGTGCCGGTGATTGGAAGATGGACTCATTCGTTGAAAATTCAATAAAAGCAATTCGTGAAAAAGTAGGCGATGGAAAGGTGCTTTGTGCTTTGTCAGGTGGTGTTGATTCATCAGTGGCAGCTGTACTTTTGGCAAAGGCAATTGGAAACCAGCTTACATGCGTATTTGTAGACCATGGTCTTTTAAGAAAGAATGAAGGCGACGAAGTTGAAGCTGTATTTGGCCCTAATGGTGATTATGATTTAAACTTTATTCGTGTAAATGCACAGGATAGATTTTACGAAAAACTTGCAGGAGTTGAAGAACCTGAAGCAAAACGTAAAATAATCGGAGAAGAATTCATCCGCGTATTTGAGGAAGAGGCAAAGAAAATCGGAGCAGTTGACTATTTGGTTCAGGGAACGATTTACCCTGACGTTGTAGAAAGCGGTCTGGGCGGAGAATCAGCAGTAATCAAATCTCACCACAATGTAGGTGGATTGCCTGATTATGTTGATTTTAAGGAGATTATCGAGCCACTTCGCGATTTGTTCAAGGACGAAGTTCGTAAGGCTGGACTTGAACTTGGCATTCCAGAATATTTAGTATTCCGTCAGCCATTCCCAGGTCCGGGACTTGGAATCAGAATCATCGGTGAAGTAACAGCCGAAAAAGTGAAAATTGTTCAGGATGCAGATGCAATCTATCGTGAAGAAATTGCAAACGCAGGTCTTGATAAAGAAATAAACCAGTATTTCGCAGCATTAACAAATATGCGTTCAGTAGGTGTAATGGGAGACGAGAGAACATACGACTACGCAGTAGCCCTCAGAGCCGTAAAGACAATCGACTTTATGACAGCCGAATCTGCTGAAATACCATACGAAGTATTGAACAAGGTAATGAACAGAATAATAAACGAGGTGAAAGGAGTCAATCGAGTAATGTACGATTTGACAAGTAAGCCACCTGGAACTATAGAGTTTGAATAGTTCAAAAACAAGTTAAATATGCCCACAAAGCCCATAAATAAAGGCTTTGTGGGTTTTTGGATTTTTTCAGTGACAATAAAATGACAATAATTTGTGCTATTTTTTTCTAAAATCGTCTACTATAGTACACTTGTGAACTGAAAATAGAAAAATAGACATATAAGAAAACTTTACAGAGTTAAAAATAGTATGTATAAGAAATTATCTAATTCTTGGGACAAAATCAAAGCTAAAAGAAAATATTTAATTAGTAATACCATATATTTTGTAAAAAAAGATATTATTATGTAAGTAGATTATACAGGAGGGAAGCAGATGAACAACTTTTTTGAACATAAAATACTTGTAAAATATGCAGATGGTTGTCTTGAAAAAAGAAAGGACTGGAATTGGTTTAGCAATGAAATTATTAGAGCCTTTGATTTAGATGATATAGGTAGTTGGCATGACTTTATAAATTATAATCATTTGAGAAACTTATACTCATATTTTATTAGAATTGTATCTATAGAAGGATTTATTATAGAGGATAACAATCCTATTATACATGATAATATTATGTTGGCTCAATTTTATCAAGGACAAATAGATGTTGAACATTGTAAAGAGTCGTTAACAACAAAATATGGACAAATAATGCTTTTAATCGTGTGGATAACTAGATTAGAAAATGCGGATAATGCATCAGAGTACATATATAATATTAATTTAATGACTCAACATAACTATTATGAATTAATAGATATGACTTCAATATTATTGGAGAAAGACAATCTATTGAAATATTTTGATGATATAAAAATTGAGGGTATTGAAGAACTCAAGCAGTGTTTCATAGATAATGCTGAACAAATATTTTATCCAGTACATGATAAATTTATTGAGAATCATAAGAATCAGCTAGTTTCCGTAAATAGTTTTTCATATCAGCATATCAATAAAGATTCTGACTGGACTTGGGAGGAATCGTATCTTATAGAAATGCTTATGACTTCTATAGGAGATAGAACGCTTAATCCAATGTTTCAAGGTGGTGGGAGAAAAACTCCTAATCCTGAATTATGGACTGAATACATTTTAAATAAGATGACAGAATATTTTTCAGATTCAGTAGCAGATTTTGTAATAGAGACTGTTAGATATATATTGTACGGGGTTACGCCATCAGACAGAACTGTTTTGACTCATTGTAAGTTGTATTCTGATGCGTTTGATACGCTGTTAGATAATAATAAGACAGATGTTTCGTCATATACAGTATTATCATACTTATTTCAGGATAAAAAAATCGGACATCTTAGTAGAAAAACAGATTACATAGATTTTATTGTGAAAATTCAATCTGTGAACAATATTAAAGTTGTTAAACAATATTTGGAAGATAAAATTCCAATATCGAAAGAACAAAAAAAGCAAGTTAACCAATATTATGATAATTTATATAAAGAAATTGATAGTGTAACGAATGTTAATGAGTTTATTAGATATCTTCAAAATAAAGATAGCGTTAAAAAAATTGACTTGCAATATCTTTCGAAAGTAGTAGAAGCTTTTAATCTATATACCGAAAATAAAGAGGATCGGATGATACCTACTTTATTTTATGAATTTATGATTTTTCTTATGGAAATAAATTCTAAGGGACTAAATATTGACAAAAAAATAATTCATCAATTTATGATTCAAGTACAACAACTATGGGAGAACGAATATTACACAGCAGTTGTTGGGCAATTACACACATTTAGTAATACAACTGAAGTTTCTAAAATTGAAATTGAAGAGAGTTGCAAATCGCTGATTGAAAATCCTTTGGTATTTGCATATTCTAGCCCAATTGCTAAGGAAAAAGAGATTATTAAGATAATGCAAAACACTGCAGAAAATCCTTTTACTTATATGTGTTCCCACATGGAGATTCATAAAGTTTTTCCTATAGAAGAAATTCCGATAAACTACCATAGGCACGAAATAGATAATCTTCTCAAGCAGCTTGTAGAAAATATTAAGTCAGAAAAAGCATATAAGTTTTTGAACAATATGGAAACAGATGCACATATTAGGGCAATACATACACGACAGAAACTATATGCGGAAATGCTCGCTGCAACATTGATGCAGGAAGAAAAAATGTATAATCGAATTGCTGAAAAATCTGAATATACACTCATTATGTACGATGAAAATCTTAAACTTGCACATATTACTCAGTTATTTCCTATATTAGAAAAAGTAATTAGAAAATTGGCTATCACCATAGGATATGTACCTTTCAAAGAAAATAAGTCTGAATTTATGAAGTATAAAGATTCTAGTTCAATATTAAGAGAAATTATATCTGATATATTTTCGGTTAGTAAATCGTTTGAAAATGTTCCTGATCTATTTATGGCATATAATTTTATGTATAATGGTAATTCACTAAATATAAGAAATGAGTGTATACATGGACGCAATTATTTATCAGGTAGAAGTTTGAGGTTTGGATTTCGAATAACTATGATAATAATAAATATGCTTTATCAAAGACTTGAAATTATTGAAGCAAATGAAAAGGAAGTTTATGAAAATGTTGAGACGGATTAAGAAATAAATCCAATCTATTGTAAGATGGACAGTGAGTCTTAGATTTATAGCATTTCAATTGATATAGCTTTGAAAAATTAAATGTAATTTACATTTATGAATGGAGAAAAATTTTACTTTGAATTAAAATACCCTGTGGTGCCACCACAGGGTTAATATGATAAATTAGGTTTTTCTGCGAAAGAGATTGTAAGAAACTTATATGCATAGTTTACTGATTTATGCTTTCTGTAATAAAAATCTCATTTATTAATCTTTTAAATTAACTTTCCTTAATCTTTTCTTTGCATTGGAAAGGTTTGTATCGACTTCAATTTCCTTCTCACTTTTAGCATTATATATAATGTCAGCTTCATTTGTTCCAAAACTCATATATTTAGCCTGCCATAAGAGATATGTTTCTTCGTCAATCTCTTCATTGATAAATCTTTCGTACATTGTTGCCCAATGAGTAATCATTCTTTTTAGGTTAGCAAGTGGAGCAACAGTTGGATCGTCAACTTCTATATCAGAAGATACTTCCAAATAAACTTTTCCATCAATAACAATTGGAGTTAAATCCAATGTTTTCTCAATATCAAATAAATATTGAAGTGAGCTAGCTGCAGAAGTAGGATTTGGAGCAGATAGTTCATATGGCGTAATTTCTAAGGCATTAGCAATATCAAATATTGTATCCGTGTCTGGATAACGATTTCCAAGTTCGTAATTTCTTATGGTAGATTCATTTACGCCTACAGCAATTCCAAGGTCTTTTTGAGTCATGCCTGCAATTTGTCTGTAGAATCTAATCTTCTGTCCTAAATTAGCTGAAGCTAGGTTTTTGGCGTTTAGAGAGAACTCTCTTTTATTTTTTTTCATAGAAACATTCCTTCCCATATCTATTCATAACTATTTGTATTGTATCATAAACAGTTCATTTGTGAAACATAAATATTATCAAACAGTTCAAAAGTGAAATGTTTTTGTTGACAGTACATAAATGAACTGATAAAATGAGTACAATACAGTTCACAAATGTACTGCGAAAACAATAGATTATAGTTTTGTATTTTATACGGAAGGAGGTGATTGTATGTCCGAAACACTTTTTATAAGAGCAAAAGATATAGCTGAGGAAATGGGAGTATCAGAAGCTTATGGTTACAAACTTATCAGACAACTTAATAACGAACTAAAAGAACAGGGATTCGTAACTGTTCAGGGAAGACTTAGCAGACAGTACTTCGAAGAACGTATTTATGGTACTAAGGCAAAAGAGGAGGATAAATAAATGATTTGTAAAAACGAGAAAACTGGTAAATGGGAAGTACGCACCTATTATAAAAATTATAAAGGTGAACGTAAGCAGAAGACAAAAAGAGGTTTTAAAACAAAAAGAGAAGCTCAAGATTGGGAAAGACATTTTAAATTGCAGGATCATCAAGATATGAATATGACGCTTGAAGACTTTTATGAGTTATATAAGCGAGATGTTAGTAACAAGGTTAGGCCAAATACCTGGGAACAAAAAACTGTTGTTATTGAAACGAAAATTATTCCCTATTTGGGGAAAAGAAAAATTGATGAATTGAAAGTTGCTGATATTTTTGAATGGCAGAATGAGATGAGAAAGTTAAAAACTAAAGAGGGAAAGCTTCTTTCAGATTCTTATTTAAATACTATTCATGGACAGTTAAGTGCAATGTTGAATCATGCTGTTAAATTCTATGGTCTTAAATGGAATGTAGCAAACAAAGCAGGAAATATGGCTAGCAAAAGAAACAGAAAAGTTGATTTCTGGACTCAAAAGGAATATCAGAAGTTTGTTGAGAAGATATGTGATAAGCCACAATCATTCTATGCATTTGAAATTCTTTATTGGACGGGAATTAGAGTTGGAGAGTTTCTTGCATTAACACCAAATGATTTTGATTTTGAAAATAATATTTTGAAGATTACAAAGTCGTACAAAAAAGTTGGTGGAAAGGATATTGTTACTGACCCGAAGACAGTGAAAAGTATAAGAGAAGTTATATTGCCAGATTTTTTGGTGGAGGAAGTGAAAGATTATTTGGATAGCTTATATGGTTTTGGAAAATATGACAGAATCTTTCAAAATTCAAAAAGCTTTCTTGGACACGAAATGGATAGAGGTTCAAAGGCTGCAGGGGTTAAGAGAATAAGAATTCATGATTTGAGGCACTCGCATGTATCTTATCTAATTGATAAAGGTTATTCAGCACTTGCGATTGCAGATAGACTTGGACACGAGGCGGTGGATATTACTTATAAGTATGCACATTTATTCCCAACTGTTCAGACAGATATGGCAAAAACAATGGATGAAGAAAGAGAGGCTTTGTTAGATGACTGCGAAGAGTAATGATGCCAAAGGAAGATGGAGAAATGTAATGGTTGCATTTAGAGTTTCTCCAGAAGAAAATGAAGAAATTAATATGAGAGCCAAATTAAGTGGCTTTCAGACGAAACAAGAATTTATTGTTCAATCACTACTTTATACAAAGATAAGAACTGTAGGAAATCCGTTGATGATGCTTAGCTTTAGAAAATATCTTCAAGAGATAATCGCACAGTTGAAAAGAATTGAAGCTGGTGGAGAAATCGACGAAGAAATATTTGTTCCGATTAGAACAATGTTAGATATATTAGATGGATTTGAAGAAAGAAAAAAGCCCTAAGCAAATCTTAGGACTCTATGTACCAAGGAAGTTATCCTTGCTACGTTTATCACACACCTAAATTATAGCAAGGGTTTCTTCCTACAACAAGTGGTTTATCACTAGAAATTTAAAAAATATGAAATAAAGGAGGAAATTCGCAATGAATTACAACAAGAATATTATTTCCTCTAATACAGAGGAAAAGAACGAAAAATTTAATAATGAAATTGAGTTTATTTACGAAAGTCTCGAAAAGAGAAAAGATGGGACGCCAAGACAGACTATAAGTAATGCAATTACTGTATTAGAAAATGATCCTGAATTTAAAGATTCAATTAAGAGAAATGAACTCTCATGTCAGACAGACATTGTTATGGAAATGGACTGGCGTAGACGTTCTAAATCATTTACAGATACAGACTTTAATAACATTCTTCTCCGTATGGAAAAGAGATATGGAATAACAAGAGATAAGAATGTAAAAAGAGCCATTGATATTGTTAGTAATAACAATCACTATCATCCTATTGTGGAAAAACTTGAAAGTCTTAAATGGGATGGCGTTGCCAGAGTTAGACATCTTCTTCCAAGATATCTTGGAACAGAGGAAAGCGATTATGTCTATGAAGCAACAAGAATTATGATGATGGGAGCTGTTGAAAGAGTATTTAATCCAGGCTGCAAATTTGAATATATGGTTTGGTTAGTTGGTGGACAGGGTGCAGGTAAATCAAGCTTCTTAAGATTTTTAACAATGGATAATGAATGGTTCTCAGATGATTTAAGAAAGCTTGATGATGAGAATGTATTTAGAAAGATTCAGGGACATTGGATTATCGAAATGGCAGAAATGCTTGCTACTTGCAATGCGAGAAGTGTTGAAGAAATCAAATCATTCTTAAGTCGTCAAAGTGAGACTTATAAGGTGCCATATGAAACTCATCCAGAGGATAGGCCTCGACAGTGTATCTTCGTTGGTTCCTCAAATAATGCTGATTTCTTACCTTTTGACAGATCAGGTAATAGAAGATTCATTCCGATATTTGTTGATAAGGATAAGGCAGAGCATCATCCACTTGAAGATGAGGATGAGACAAGAAATTATATAGAACAGTGTTGGGCAGAAATTATGGATATGTACCATAGAGGTGTTAATACAAAACTTGTATTTAACAAGGAACTTACAGAAAAATTGATTGAAATGCAGAAGAACTGTATGCCGGAAGATACTAAGGTTGGCATTATTGGAAACTTTCTTGAAACGACAGATGAGGATTATGTATGTTCTTCTATGATTTATGAATTGGCATTTCATCACGAAAATGAAGAGCCTAAACCTTATGAATCAAAAGAAATTGGCTCAATTATGAGGAATGAATTTTCAAATGATTGGGAACAGATATCAAGCCATAGATTTGAAAAATATGGAACTCAAAGAGGATGGAAGAGAAAACATATTGATGAATTTATGGAAGTAGATGATAATGTTCAACTGCCCTTTGATGTATAAGTTTGTAACTTGTCGACATGATGTCGGGAAGTGAAAGAAAGTGACATGATGTCAGTAAAGTTTAGAGTATGAACCTCGGGACTTGAAGTCCCGAGGTGAGATGACACAAGCTTACGACATGAAGTGGTAAGGTCAATGTTTGTAAACAGTGAATGTAAACAGTCTATGAATTGAGTAATGTCAGGCAATTTGTAAACAGTAACAGTGACTAAAAAATCGGACTGTTTACATGAAAATGGTTAGCAATCCCTTTATTTATGGGAAATATGAATTTGGTGTAAACGATAAACTGTAAACAGTGGTGAAAAAACTAAAAAAATAATTTGTTTTAAGCTGTGTTTACAATTTTTGTTTACTTGGAGGAAAAATGGAAAAGAAAAATAAAAGATTAATGATAGATCAAGATTTATTTAGAATGATGTATCAGTATTTTCTTTGTAATAGAGAAGATTTGCATGAGGCAATCTGTGAAGGCTTAGTGGCAAAGATGGACAAGCTTATTGATAGAAATTTATATACAAAAAGCCTAACAGCTGATACTGATGAAGAAAAAGAGACGAATAGATTAGCCTATCTTAATCGAAAAGGAATACCAGAGGATTTTCGTTGGTAGTTTTCTTTGATGATTAAGACCTGTGGGTGACACCCACAGGTAAAAGTAACATCAAGCCGTTCATAATGAAATTGAAAATGGAAACAGGATTAGATGTTACGCTTGCTCATACACATAGGTTTCTATCTAAATAGTGGTGAGCAGAATTGATGCCGTAAAGGCAGCAATTAAAGCTCTCGGCAGAGCACCCGCACTTTTGCCTGTCAAAAGTGCTAGGGGGTTATCAATTAAGGCAGAGCCTAATTGATAAGAAACCACACTCTGCCACTATTTGAGGGCATTACTAAAAGAAAAGATAAACACAGGAGTGACAAGATTATGGAAAGATTATCTTATACAGCACACCTAAGCAATGGAGATCATGCAATCAATAGCAAGTCAAAACTCTCAGGCGTGGCAAAGCATAATTTACGTAAGTACCGCTCCGAAGAATATGATAAGGAGAACATAGTAATATTATGTGGTACGGATAAATTAGTGCAGGATGTTAAAAAAATATATAAGGAACAGTTTGATGAAGCAGTACAAAAGTACAATGCAAATCAAACAAGAGACGATAGAAAAATAGCAAACTATTATGAGAAGGTTGCAAATGATAAAAAGAAAGATATGGCAGTTGAACTTATCTTTCAATTAGGAGACAAGGATTACTGGGACCATCATTCTGAAAAACGAAGAGATATGGATATAGTGTATGATAAGATTCTTGAAAAACTTCAAGAAGAGGCACCAGAGCTTGTAGTAGCAAATGCAGTAATTCATTACGATGAAGCAAGCCCCCACATGCACGTGGTGGCGGTTCCGGTAGCAACAGGATTCAAAAAAGGATTGGAAAAGCAAGTATCAAAACGAAAGGTTTGTACAAAAGAATTTTTGGAAAATGTGTTGCAGGGTCGTTTAAGGGACTTTGTAGATGATAATATGGTTATGTGGTTAGATGAGTATGGGCTCAATGAAAAGCAAGAAGGCAGAAATAAAGACTTATCTGTTATGGAATACAAACGTCGGCAGGAACAAAAGAAATATGATGAGTTTGTTGAAAATAAAAGGAAGATAGATAGAGAAATTGGTCAGAAGAGCTTTGAAAATCAGATGGCAGAGCAGAAGCTAGAAAATACTTATAAAAAGTTAGCTGAAGTAGAAAGTGAAGAGGCATGGGGACTTAAGGATATAATTAAGCTAGAAAAGATGATTGATAAAGGTCCTGAAGAACCTAAGGGTCTAGTGAGTGCTAAATCATATAGAGAAAAGGTTGTGCAGCCATTTCTTAGAAAAGTACGTAATCTAGTTAAGGATTTAATTGCATATGCAAAGAGTAGTGTGGCAAGAGCGCATGAGCTAGAGAAGGAACTTGATAAGGTTAAAAAGGAAAGCGATGCAGTCTATATAATGAACAAAGAACTTAATCAAAGATTAAGATATAAAGAGAACATTATTGTGGATAAGCAACGCAAGATTGATGAGCTGGAAGAGGATTCCGAGAAACTGGGATTCTTTAAAAGATTTCTGAAAAAGTCAGATTATGACAAGGTAATAGAATTAGGGGAAGAGGAAAGAGATAAGCTGCGCACTAGAGGGAGTAGGAGCAGGTAATTAGAAAAATTTAATATGCCTAGTTCTCGTTTACTAAAGAAAGAAAATTTGTTAGAATAATATATGCAGAGTTGATAATAGGAGTAAAGTATGGCTAAAAATTTATTATTAAGTCCAATGTTAAAGTGGGTTGGAGGAAAAAGACAATTATTGCCAGATATAGTGCCGATGATAAATAAAAAGGCTCCATTATATGTTGAGCCTTTTATTGGTGGAGGTGCTGTATTGTTTAATATGCAGCCAAAGAAAGCTATAATAAATGATTATAATCAAGAGTTGATTAATGTATATATAACAGTACGTGATAACTTAGAAGAATTATTGGATGAACTAAGGATTCATGAAGAAAATAATTCATCAGATTATTATTATGAGATAAGGGCATTAGATAGAGCGGAAGAATTTGCACAAATGTCAAATGTAGAGAAGGCGGCTCGAATTATTTACTTAAATAAAACATGTTATAACGGTCTGTACAGAGTTAATATGGCGGGACAATTTAACTCACCATATGGCAAATATAAAAATCCTAATATTGTAAATGAGGCTGTATTAAGAGCAATTTCCAATTATTTTAATACCAACGAAATTACGATACTTAATGGAGATTACAAAGAGGTTTTAAAAGATTTAGAGAAAGAAGCATTCGTATACTTGGATCCACCGTATATGCCAATTTCATCATCATCTTTTACTGGATATACAGAAGGTGGATTTGGATATAATAGTCAAGTTGAATTAAAAAAAGAATGTGACAAATTGAATGAAAAAGGAATTCGATTTGTACAATCAAATTCTGATTGTGAGATAATACGAGAATTATATAAAGATTACAAAATAAAAACAGTAAAAGCTAAGAGAAGTATAAACAGTGTTGGGAACAAACGAGGTGAAATAAACGAGGTGTTAATTTACAATGAGTAGAGGTACAATTTCAGCAAATGAAGCATGGCAAAAACTTATAGATAAATATGATATAGTTAATAAAGTTAATACTGATGGAGTATTTTACATTAAAGCAAGTGAAATAAAAGAGTTCAAGGAACCTAGATTAATGGCAAAGTGGGATTGTACTGCAGCACTGCCATCTGTTTTCAAAAGTAATAATTTGAATATCCTACCAGACAGTAGAAATTCCTACGTTTTGGGGGATTTTCTTTTATACAAAGAAATACCCGAATTGACAGAAGCAGTAAATAAAATGGATTATGTTGAATTGCCAGAATATGAAACAATTGATGTTAATAATATTTCATCAGAAGCAAATGCAATAAATGTTTTAATATTATCAGGTATATTAGATGATTTTTTAGAAGATGAAGAAACTGTTGAAACTTTCAACGGCAGAATGGGTACTGGAGAATTTGATTTTGTTGTTGACACAGTTAGGGGAACAAAACAAAAAATATCTGTTAAGAATGCTCAATGTGAGATAGATGGTGGATTTGAGAATGAAAATGAAGTTATCATAATGGAAGCCAAGAACGTACTGAATGAAGATTTTCATGTAAGACAATTGTATTATCCATATAGGTTATGGAAAAATAAAGTTACCAAGCCAATTAGATTGATTTTTTCAATTTATACTAATATGATTTTCAGATTGTTTGAATACAGATTTGTTGATGAAAATGACTATTCATCGATAGAGCTTGTAAAGACAAAAAATTATTCATTACAAGACACAACAATAGAAATAGATGATTTAGTAGAGGTTAGAGAAAGCACAAAGGTTGTTTATAATGATAATCAAGATGAAGATCTTAAAGTTCCATTTATTCAAGCAAATTCTTTTGAAAGAGTTATTTCTTTATTGGAAAACATGAAAGATAATCCTATGACAACAGAACAAATAGCTTCTTTGATGGAGTTTGATGAGAGACAATCTGATTATTACTATAATGCAGGAGCGTATATAGGTCTGTTCGAGAAAAAGACTGAAGACGGGCAAAGAAAAGTATTTCTAACAAAATTAGGGGAGGAAGTTTTTTCTCTGAATTATAAAAAACGACAGCTTAAATTTGTTGAGTTGATATTGAAACATAAGATATTTGCAGAATGTTTTGATATGGTTATAACTAATGGTGGAGAAATGCCGGATAAAGTTATTATAGAGAATTTGATGCGAGAATATAATGTGTGTAATGAAGGACAAATTGTAAGAAGAGCAAGTTCGGTTCAAGGATGGTTGAAATGGATTTTCAATCTTAGGAATTTATAGGGAGAAATTATATGAAGTGGGAGCCAGATAATTTTCAACTAGAAAAGTCATCAGTTTGGTCATTTCCAGAGAGAGGAAACTGGGCTACGCATGATTCAAAGTATAGGGGAAATTGTTCTCCATATGTTATTAGAAATCTTTTGTTAAGATATTCAAAAGAGGGAGATTGGGTATTGGATCAGTTTGTAGGAGGAGGAACTTCTCTTGTTGAAGCAAAATTATTAAATAGAAACATTATAGGAATTGATATTAATCCAAGGGCATTAGAACGTTGCAAAAATAAGATTGCTTTCGATAATGGAGAAGGTAAAGTTGTAATTAGAAAAGCTGATGCTAGAAATTTAGATTTTATAAAAGATGATAGTATTGATTTTATATGTACACATCCACCTTATGCAGACATAATACAATATAGTGAAAATATCGATGGAGATATATCGTTACTTGGATATGAAGATTTTTTAAATGAAATCGAGCAAGTGGCAATAGAAGCATACCGTATATTAAAAAAAGGAAAAATATGCTCTTTTATAATTGGAGATATAAGGCAAAAAGGCTGTGTGAGACCACTAGGCTTTGATACTATGCAGAGATTTGAAAGAGCAGGTTTTAAATTGAAAGAGATAATTATTAAGGAACAGCATAATTGTAAAATGACCGATAAGTGGGAAAAAATAAGTGTTGGGAAGAACTTTCTTTTATTAGCGCATGAATATATTTTTGCTCTGAAAAAATAGAAAAACAACTGAAATATGGTGATAGGGGAAGAAATGGGCTATATTTACATAATGACAAATCCAGCATTACATGACATGGTTAAAATAGGTTATGCAACTGATGTTGAGACAAGAAGACAGCAATTAAGCACAACGGCATTACTATACGAATATGAAGTGTATGCCACATACGAGACATCTGGAAATCTTGAAGATAAAAACTACATAGGATGATTGATAATTTGAATCCAGATTTAAGAGTATCTAAAAACAGAGAATTCTTTGTTATGTCGGCGGAAGATGCTTATGAATTGTTAGAGGCCGTAGCTGTAATTAGTGGTTCTCAAGATAAATTAAAGAGAGTAAAAAAACAATATACCCTAAAAGCAACACAATCTATTAGACGTCCACCTATTAATTTCTATAAATGTGGTTTAAGAGACGGTGATGAACTCGTTTGTATAGAGGACCCATCAATTGTTGCGGTAGTAGCAGCTGAACATAAAGTTTTATATAATAATGAGCTCACTTCATTGACAGCAATAATGAAAAAACTGAAAGGTTGTTCTAATATTTCTGGACCTTCATATTTTACATATAAAGGTAAAGCAATTGTTTAAATAGCAGAAAGAACGCAGTGGAAAGCTTAATAAATAACGGTAGAAAAGTTCTAAAATAGAAAAAGATGTAGTTCAAACTATTGTTTTAAATTTGATTGATATTTTTTATAAAATGATTATTCCAATTATTGTTGAAGTGATTAATTCAGTTAGGATATACAAGGAATGGATATATGCTAAAAGCATTAATGTAGGTATTATGTGTGATACTGTTTTATTTGCTTCAGTATTTTTAATAAAAAGGTTTTGTTTTTTAAAATACACAGTAAATTAGCAGAATTTTGCAAGAAACATATTCCTTTTATTAAGACGATATCTGATATACTTAGAAAAGTACTAAAGGAGGTTTAAGAATAGTTAATGACAATAAATACATATGATACAATATTATATACAGCATTATTTGTTGTTCCAGGTTTTTTGATAGATGAAATAATAAGAACAATTATGCCGCAAAAACGTTTATCAGCCCAAACAGCTATTTTACAATATATAAAATATAGCATAATTAATTTGACTTTATGGAGTTGGCTATTTCTTTTGATAAACGGTATTAAAGACGAATGTGGAGTTATGTATTGGTTATTGATATCTTTAACAGTCATACTAACAAGTGTCGTCACTGGTATAGGAATAGGAATAATCAAAAAAAAAGAAATTATAAAAAATATATTTATAAAATTTGGAATTCAAACAAAACATCCAATACCAACAGCGTGGGAATATAAGTTTAGTAATACAAACGAGCCTAAATGGGTGATAATTACATTATCAAGTGGTAAAATTGTAAGAGGATTATATGGAACAAGTTCATTTTCATCATCAGATGAACAATTTAGAGATATATATTTGCAAGAAGTTTACATGCAAAAAAGTGAAGGTATGTGGGAGAAAGTTGATAGAAGTGATGGCATATGGGTTAGCCCTAAGGAAATTAGTTTAATTGAATTTAAAAATTAGGAGGAAAAAATGGCAGAAAAAAGAGAAAAACCAAATGGACAATTTGGATATCAACCAGGAGGAAATAATAATAGAGGATATCAACCAAGTACACCTGGACAAGGATATCAGCCAACGAACAATGGTTCTGGGAACCATAATCCAGTACCACCATCCGGAGGAACATCGGTACAAGAAAAATAGTTAATATTATTTCCCAATAAAAGGGATAATATTTTTCATTAATTGAAGAACAGTAAATGTCAAAAGGAAAGCTTATATATAATTAGATTTTGTAAGAGCCGCTGACAATAAAATGACAATATTTTTCTTCAAAACTACATGAGATACATCAAAAACAGTACATAAACGAACTGTTAAATGCAATAGAAATACATCATTTAAACCCTATCCAAAAATCTCGATAGGAGTTTGAATAGACACAAAAATCCCACAATGCCTTTATTTTTGGGCATTGTGGGATTTTTTTTAATAACTGTGATTCTATTTTGATTCTATTTCTAATAAAAAGTGAAATATCGAAAGGATAAACAAACTGATGGATAGCGAAAAATATCTTGTTTATGATGAAAAATTAAAACGGAGCATTCATACTGCTCCGTTTTTTATGAGACTGTGAAATAAAGTCTCGTTTCCTCCTAAATTGTTATTCTATAATGGTTTCTTCAGAATGTATTTGTTCTTCCATAAAGACTTTATGACCTTCATACTGGATATAAATTTTCATAATTGTCAAGGATAATAGGCATATAGTTAATAAAATTAACAGTAGTTTAATATATTTTGAAATCCTAATCTTCTTTATAACATCATCAGTATTAACAGTAGAATAATACGAATCAATTATATCTTTAGGAGTACCAAATTCTTTGTACAAATCGTCAATAGTACTTTCCGGTACATCAGCTAAATAATCGTTAACATTGATTGTTATTGCTTTAATATATTTACGTTCATATTTGCCCATAACGGGAAAAAGTAGTTTAACTTTTCTAATGTATGTTCTACACAATTTATTCATCGGCATTCTCCTCCCTATTAGATGATAAATAATCTAAAATCTTACAAACATTAGTAGTTACCATTTGATAATCTGATGTAAGTTTCTCTAAATAAGCCAATCCCGGTTCTTCTATATGATAGTAAATTCTTGTTCGCTTTCTACCAACCAGCTTGGAATATTCTGAGATTTTTTCTTCATTTTCCAATTTATATGCAGCAGCATATATAGTATTTTGGGACATAGGAAGAATATCATTGGTTAGTTCACTAATGGTTTTTTTTATATCATAGATGTAAGTATCTTGGTTTTTCAATATTGATAAAATTAATAACTCTGCAACCCCATTAAGAAAATAGTTTTTGCTTGCCATATATACGTACCTCAATTAATTGATAATGATAGTATAACTTAAAAATACATTAGGTCAATATTCAAATGAACAAAACATTTATTGACAATATTTTTAAATAAACATATAATATGCTTAAAAAGCTTTGTAAAATTTAATGATTTTGGGGGAGTAAAATGAGAAAGAAATTTACAAAAAAGATTATGCCATTATTAATGGCAGGAGTGTTAGTTTTGGGAGGAAGTTTAAGTAGTGTTTCAGCAAAAGGTAACACGGGAATCGGAAAGATAGCGTTATCATCAACAACTGCAAAGGCTATAACAACTATTTCATCAGCATCAGCACCAGCCAACGGTTTTGCGGGATATGCTAAAATAACAGCATATTCTTCTAGCGGAAAGAAAGCAACAAACACAGTAATGTCTGCCGCAAGCAAAACAACATCAACTGTGAGTTATAAGGAAATAAAAGCTAAATTCACTAAAGCAAAAAGTGTACACAAAGAATACTATATGGGATCAGAGTTAACGAATTTTACGATGACTTTAGAAAAAAATTATAGTAAATATGTTTTATGAATTGATTTCTATCTGCAATGCTTATTGCAGATAGAAATTGCTTTATAGATTTATGAGGAGTTATTAAATGAAATGTATAACAAGACGTATTATATTGACTATGTTTGTATTTATGGTACTTTTTGGGGGATGTAAAAAGAAAGAGGAATCGATACTTCCAAGTGCAAACAATGTGCAGGAGACAACAAATAAAACAGAAAATACTAAAGTTTCGGAAGACATAAAAATAGACAAAGAATACTTGGAAAAGAAATATCCGGGGAAAACAGTTTTAACTTGGGTATATACTGAAATAGAGAATATGAGTAAAAAAGAAAGAAAAAAATATAATGAGCCATTAGGAATGAAGTATATAACAAATAATCAGGTTATAAAGTTAAATGATTATCTGGTGTCAAAAGGGAAAGAATATGTTATTTGCTTTAAAAAGATAGGAACAGGAAAGAACTATGCCAGAAACATAGAGAAATTAACTCAAAAAGGGGAGGCACCGGATTTCATATTTTCAGAGCGGTATTTAGATGAAAAGAGCAAAAATTATACTTCGTATTTAACATATGAGTTAATAGGAAAAGATATGTTTGAGGAACTTTCGCAATATAAAAACGGTGATTTGAAAAAATATTTTTCTACATTGCCTGAAAATGCCATTAAATTGTCTTCCGTTAATGGAAAATTTTACGGATACAATGAAGCCATTGGTGAATTGGAAACAAAACATAAATGGTATGTAAACGTTGATTTGGCAAAAGAATACGGCATTGATTTAGACAAATATAAGATTGGCGGATATGAGGAATGGCTTGAGGCATGTAACAAGGTATATGCGGGAGAAAAGAAAAAAGGAAGTATAGATTTTGTGGTGTGTTATGGAGGAACATTAAAACCAATATACGAAAGCAGTGTTGCAGGATACATGGATAAATTGGACGAAAAGGGAAATACCGATGTAAGTGCATTTAGTATTTCTTTGAATGGTAAAAGTATAGAAAATTATTTCAAGTTAAAGGATATAAAAAAATCATTAAAAGAAGTGAGGGAGTATCAAAATAGGGGATACTTTGAATATTTAAATGAAAATGAAACAAATAATACTTTAAATGCAAATATATTTATATGTAATTTATTTTATGATGATGTAAATGGACATAAAGAAGAAATTGACAGAGATGCATTTCCAAAAGTAAAAGAGGTAAAACTATATAAGTGGGGAAATAACAGTGTAAAGCCACAGGATTTACTTGAATTTAATGCTGTAAATGGAATATACAAACAATCTAATAATAAGAAAATTGCATTGAAAGCATATGATTTTATTAATTCGGATGTTGAAGCTTCCAATATTATTAAATTTCCGGAATATGATGGAACCGGGAAAGAATATAGCATAACATCAGATGAGTATGATGAATATTTTAGTCGGGAAGAAAATGAAGGAAAATTTGATGCAAGAGGATGTAAGTTTGTTAATCCTTTAGTTGCAAATCCGTTTAAGGATCGAAACTCAACTGAAGAGATGAAGAAAAATATAGAAAATCTTAAATTTAATGAAAAATATATTGATAAATTTTATGATTTCACACCAGTTAAAAAGGAAGTTGAAAAAATAATGAGTTTGGAAAAGGAATATTTAGGAGAGAGCTTTAACTATGAGGGAAGTGACTATAAAGGAAAAATATTTACAGGAGATTTTGAAACAGAATATAACAATTTCTTAAAAGAATTAGACGAGGCAGGAATAGATAAAGTATTGGCTTATTTAAACAAGCAGTAACCGGGAGGAACAAATTTTGAAAAGAAAGTTAGTTTTAGGAATAGCAGTATTAATGGGAGTATTTTTGCTTGCAGGATGTAATCAAAATAAAGAATCCAAAAGAGATGAAACCATAGTGCTGAAGGAAAATAAATCAGTATGTAATGATATTTTAGTGGAAAGTGAAGTGCAGGGGGAATACAGTAGATTGTATTATTATGACTATGAGTCAGGCAAGGAGATTTTTGCATGTAGTCAGGCAAACTGTAACCATGACATAGCGGATTTTAAAAGTGATAAAATTAATTGCAATGCCATCGTAAAGGGACAGGCTAAGTATCCTTTTATATACAATAAGCGTTTGTATTATTTTGTAATAACAGGGGATACAAGTGTTCTTTGGAGTAGTAAAACGGATGGAACTGACAAGAAAGAAGTAAGCGAATTAGAGTTTCCAATTTATGAAAGTGCAGAATATGTTTTACATGATGATAGCGTATTTGTTGCTTCTTATAAAGCCGTCATTACAGAGCAGGGAACTAATAAGCAGGAGCAAACAGGTGCAGACGCAGAAGTTTATCAGATTAATCTCTCAGATGGTAAAACTGATAAACTGACTGAATTTGGCAATAAGGCAGATGCATATTGTAGTACTGTTCAGTTTTTTGACAATAAATTATTTGTCCGTTATGAAAGCAGAGGCAAAACATATAAAGAAGCAGGTTTTAAGGATGTGGATCATTTTATGGTATGGATGGAGTCAGACAAGTTTTCCTATGCAGAGCAAATTGAACGATTAGACGAAAAGAAAGAATATTATACATACGACTTTGAAACTAAGAAAACAGAGAAATTTGACATTGATTTTGAAAGCAACTTTGAACCATATAAAGGCATAAAAAACATGGACGGAGCATATTGGCTGCTTTGCTATTCCAATGATACAGCATATTATTTGGATGCCGTAGTTGGAAAGTACAATATATATTCTTACAATGTGAAAACAAAAAATCGTAAGGAAGTTTTTAGTTCTTTTAAAAATGTGGATATGTACTGCGACGGAAAGATATACATAACCTCAATGGACATGAATGAAAAAACAAAGAAAGAGTTAGTGCCATCTGTGGATTTTAATAAGGAACCTAAATATTATGTATATGATGTTTCAAAGAACAAACTCATAGAACAGAATTATGGGGAAAAAGGGAAGATATTTTATGCAATTGATGTAAATCCTAAAGGGCTTCTTGTTTATGATGTTTCGTTTAATGAAGCTTATGACTCGATTGATGAACATTCAATAAAACAGATAGAAAGCAGCAAAATCAAAGAGTAGGAAGATAGGGGATAACATATTCCGAAAGTTAAAAACAGAGATGTCAGGAATAAAATCTCTAAAAAGTCAGAAAGAGAAATGATATGGTCATAAAAGAATTTAGAAAAATATTATCTCAGAAGTGGATTATTTATATTTTGTTTGTATTGTATTTTGTAAATATATTTTTAGATACAAGAAATGTGGAAAGTGAAATAAAGACAGCAGACAGGAAACAGGAAGAGCATATAGAAAGAATTCAAAATTATGATAAGTACATTGATAATATCAGCAGTAATGCCAGTGTCATATCAGGATTTTCTCTGTTTGAAGATAATAGTAATTATCAGAGTAAAAGTGCAAAGAAGATTGTAAAGGCGTATGAAAATGTAAAGAATGTAAAGCCACAATCAGGAAATTACACAGTAATCGAAAAGGCAACGGAGATAGGATTTAGTGATGTTATTGCTTTTATTGTTATGCTGCAGTGTGTAATTATTATTATGAACATTGACAGAAAACATGGCATGCTAACATTACTTAAATCCTGTAAACAAGGTAGGACAAGGCTTGCACTAGGAAAAATAGGCGGTTTGCTTATAACTACCATAATGGTGGAACTTGTTACTTTTTTGATACATTTTCTAACATTAGTAGGGACATTTGGTTGTGGAGATTTAACAGTGCCTATACAATCAGTACCGGACTTTTATGAGTCGGCACTACCAATAAGCATAATTATGTATTTGGTTATTTTTGTAATGCTGAAAATAGCAGTTGTATTTTCATACACACTTTTTATTTTTGTGATTGCCATTTTATGTGACAACAGCGGAATTATATATGCAGTTACGGGAATTACAATCGGTTTATCTGCAGTGGCAAACATAAAAATCGTATGGGATTACGCCATTGCTTTTATAAAAATAATCAGTCCCGTAACATTAATAAATGTAAAGTCCATATCAGAGAAATATTATAATTTGAATGTGGCAGGAACTCCATTTAATGTTATGTCTGTTGGAATACTAATTGTAATAGGGTATATCTTAATATTTACGGCTTTGGCTATATGGTTATTTGGCAAAAAAAGAGTATTTCACATTGAAATAAAAAGACTGAAAAGAAAACACAATCTTAAACCTAAGAAACCAATTGGCATGCTGGCTATGGAATATAAGAAACTTTTGATTACAAACAAGGGAATATTGCTGTTACTTGTATTGTGCCTGATTCAGGGAGCAATATTAAGTGAAGTTAATACAACTATTGATGGCGACCAAAAGTATTACAGTAATTACATGGACGACTTGGAAGGACCGGAATCTTTGGACAATGATTTGTATATACAGAAAGAGAAGAATTACTTTAAGAATATTGAAGAAAAATATAAAGAAAAGCAGACACAATATCTGCAGGGAAAAATCAGTGGTTCCGAGTTATCAATTGCTGAAAATCAATACACCACAAAGATATTGCCAAAGACAGCATTTAAAAAAGTGCTTAAAAGACAAAAACATTTAAAGAAACTTAAAAAGGATAAAAACATAAAAGGCTGGTATGTAAATGACATAGGCATACATTATCTTATACATCCGGGTAGCATTTACAATGAAAAAATTGCTTGGATATTCATGATGCTTATAATGAGCGTAATGGTTGTAATATGTATGGCTTATGAGGAACAGACAGGAATGGACAAGCTATCAGACACCACAATGTTTGGAGAAGGAAAGCTGTTAAGGAAGAAAATTGCAGTAAGCCATAGCATTTCATTATTAATATTCATCATTTCAAATATTCCATTTTTGTTATTGGCAATTCATTCTTATCATTTTGGAGGAGTAATGGCTCCAATAAACAGTTTGATTGGTTATCAGAATTGGGTTCAGATGCCAATACTATTTGTACTGAGTGGAGTTTATATTATTAAAGCATTAATAATGTTTGTAGCTACTATGATAGTTATTTTGATTTCAAATAAGTTAACAGGAATGGTAAAGAAAATGGCTGTATCAATTACAATATTGGTAGTGCCACTCATAATTATGACAATAGTATAAAATGAGGTTCTAACATGAATAAATTGGAAATAACAAATTTAACAAAGAAGTACGGAAACAAAACAGCTCTTAAAAATTTTACATATTCATTTGAAAATGGAGTCTATGGTTTAATTGGTCCTAATGGTGCCGGTAAATCAACATTAATGAATATTCTGGTTGATGGGAGTGAAAGAACAAAGGGACAAGTATTGTATAACGGAAAAGAAATTGAAAAGCTTGGAAAAGAATACCGTAATATTATAGGATATGTACCGCAGCAACAAGGGATTTATACAAACTTTTCAGCAGAAGATTTTTTGAATTATATGGCAAATCTTAAAGGAATAAAGAAAAAAGAAATTCCTGATAAAATAAAGGCAGTATTGGAATTTGTAGGACTAAGTGAAGTGAGAAAGGAAAAGCTAGGTTCATTTTCAGGTGGAATGAAGCAGAGAATTCTTATAGCACAGGCTTTATTAAACAATCCACGAATACTTATTCTTGATGAGCCTACGGCAGGGTTGGATCCAAAGGAAAGAATTCGAATAAGAAATTTAATTGCCAGAATCAGTATGGACAAGATTGTAATTATATCTACCCACATAGTGTCAGACATTGAATTTATTGCCGGGAATATTGTGTTTCTTTATAGTGGAGAACTAATAAGAAAAGGAAGTCCGAAAGAATTATTAAAAGAACTGGAAAATCAGGTCTTTGAAAAGATAATTACAAAGGATGAAGTAGAGGAGTATGATTCAAAGTATCTGGTAAGTGGATTAATGTCTGCTTCAGGCGGAGTGAAGATTAGGTATATTAACAGAGAAATGAATGACGATAATGAATATACAGTTGAGCCTAATTTAGAGGACTATTATTTGTGGATAGAAAAAATTAAGGCTAAAAAGGTTATGGGTAATTAAATAGTTATTGAATGTTAGAGAAAATAAAATTTATAGTATAAGAAGAGGTATAGGCATGACAAAATGTAAAAAAACAAGAGATTTTTTAAAAACAAATATTGTGGATATTATTGGAATATTTGTGGCGATTGTTGGAATAGTTGTAGCAATTATAATAGGGTGGAAAACTTGTGAAATTTCGAAAAATCAAGAATTGATCGGTCAAAGGAGTGAGTCAATAATGTATAGTGTTACTAATGGAACGAAAGGAATAGAATACGCAATAGATGGTAGAGTACAGAATCAGATAAAAAGCTATAAACCAGTGATAAAGGTTAAACGTGGAATTATAGATGTTTTAAAAGTGATAAAGTATAATGGGAAAGAGTTTAAAATATTAGGTCAACCTAAGGAAGAATTAATGGATAAATATAGATTAAGTAAAAAAGGATTACAATTAACTGTAGAACAAAACATTACTAAGGATTATGGGGATAACATATTTTATGATTATTTCTTTGTGTATATAAAATCAGGGGACGGTTCGGAACATTTGGACTTGATTTATACAAAAATAAATTTAAATAACACTGATAAAGTACTAAAACCAGTGCTTAAAACAAAGTTAGATATATTAGAAAACACAAATAATGACAAGGGATATTTAGAAATGATGAATTCGTATAAAAAGTTATTAAAAGAAATTGATAAACTTTCATCAGGACAATTAGTATTATATTAGATTAAAAGAACAATAAAAAATTAATTCTGTATAAAATCTATATTCTATTGTGTAAGATGGGTGAAAACAAATAGAAAATTATATGTATCAAGAGCTCGGTCCACTCGAGAACAGGATTCCTTTGCGAAAGACTTGCCAACCTGATTATATTTTATTACATGATGAGCACTTAATGGCACAGAGAATAATTTTCTGACATACTTTTGTGTGTTTACATCTAAATATATCAGTGCAAATGTTGTGCAAATTATTAAATATCCGGTTGGGTTGGATGCCATTAACCTGGTGAAGACGACTCGCTTTTGAAATGGTAGTCGGATCCTTACAAAGATATTTGGCAATCTCCTTGAAGGAAAGATCTTCATTTAGAGAGTCTTCAATAAATTCACAGTCATCTAAAGTTAAGTGTTTCTGGTTTCCTGGTATAAGGTTAGACATGTGTATCTCCTTCTACCGTTATCAGAGAGTATGTAACAAGCGGATAAAAGGAAAGATAAATATGCAAATGAATAGGAGAAAATGGTGTGAAAGGTTAAATTCCACTTATGTAAAAGTAAATTCCACTGTGAGATGGGAGAGTGGAATTTAAAATTTAAATTTTGGGGGACGAGATAAAGGAAAGGATGGATTGAGAATAATAGTAGAATATGGTAAAATATCTATTGTATTAGGGTCTATAACGTAAGTTATGATTTCCACTTAGGAGATAACGTAATTAACAATCTGTAAAGATTTTATAGGCTTTCGCATGAAGGTATCGCATTTAGTATATAGAGACCCTAATACATTTTTTAGGAGGGTACAACTTGGAAAAATATAAAGATTTATCAGATCAAATATGGACAACAAGAATTTCAAGAGTTAATGCTGAAAAAAGATTGATAAACAAAGAAGCTTTTTTTCAGGGAATTAACATTTATTATTCATGTGTTACGATTATATTTTCGATACTTACATTACTTAATAAAAATGAAAAATTAAGTTTGATGACAGTGTTTATGACAATATCATTGCTTATTGTTATTTTATATTTGAATGGACAAAAATATCTGGAGCATGCAAGAGAATATAGAAAGAATTATACAGAGTTGCAAAAACTTGAATTTGAATTAAAGAATATTGAGAGTGATGATGTAGAGTTGTTTAAGAACATATATAATAGATATTGTGATTTACTAGATTCAAGTAGTAATCATATATCATTTGATTATTATGAGACAGTTCATGGTAGCTCAGGTGAATATAGAAATAGGAAATGGAAAAATGTAAGGTGCAAATATTATTATAATGTTATTTGGCGTGTGCTTTTAAAAATATGTGTTATATTATTGCCAGTGGTTTTATATTGGATATGTGGGGTTTTATAGATGCAGGCATCGTATTTATGGAAAAAGTTGTTCACAAAAAAACATCTTATTGAACATTATGAAGAAAAAGTAAAAGATAAGCCGTCCGTTGGATTGGATAAAGTGTCGCCTCGAAAATTTGAACAAAATTTGGATGAGAATATTGAAATTATTATTCGAAAATCTATGAATGGCTCTTATCATTTTACAAGATATAAGCAACTACTATTTACAAAAGGACCTACAAAACCGCCTAGAGCGATTTGTGTGCCGACGCTAAGAGATAAGTTAACAGCGTCAGCGTTGAATGAGTTGTTGGTTGGGGTATATGGGGATAAATGTAAGACCATAATACCACAACTTGTTATAGATGATATTACAAAAAAAATTCCAATGTACACACATTTTATAAAATTGGATGTGAAATCATTTTATGGTTCAATAAATCAAGACAAGTTGATTAAAATAATAAAAAGAAAGATACACAAACCAGAAATTATATCAATTATATGGAATGCAATTAGAACAGAGGCACTTCTTTATCCGATAAAGGAAAAGACTGTAAAAAAGGAAAGAATATTGGGAGTTCCAGAGGGATTACCTATTTCAAACACTTTAGCTAACATATATATGCAGGATATTGACATAAAATATAGAGAACTTGACTACATATCATATTACAGATATGTTGATGACATATTGATATTGGTTAATGAAGATAAATTTTTTGATGTAAAGAAAAATATATGTGATGACATAAAAAAGCTTGGATTGGAATTAAATGACAAGAAAGATGAGGGACTTGTAACAGAATCATTTGAATATTTAGGTTATGTTTTAAATGATAGTGAAGTAACAGTAAGAAAAAGCAGTGTTTTAAAAATCGAGCAATCTATCGAGGAATTATTTAGAACGATAAAGAAAGATAATATTGGATATTTGCAATGGAAATTAAATTTAAAAATTACAGGTTTTATTCTTGAAAGCCATAAGTACGGTTGGTTATTTTTCTATTCTCAAATAACTGATTTGAGTTTACTTTTCCACTTAGATGATGTTGTGCAAAAATTGATTAAGCGTTATAAATTAGAAGGTAAGATTAAAATAAAGAGATTTGTTCGGACATATGCGGAAATTCATATGGCATTGCATGAGACTAAGTATATTCCGAATTTAGATGATTTGAAATTAGAAGATAAGAAAGCTATTTTATCGGACATATATCAGATGGATTTGACTGACAAAGATGAACGCTTTGTTGAAATACAGTTTCATAAAATAATGAAGCGTGAAATAAGAGACATTGAAAAGGATATTGAAAATATATCTTAATGTTCGGAATATGCAAATATTACTGTATGATTATGCAATGAATTTGAAGTGGCTCCATTTTGGCTCTAAAAATTTTAGACGAGGTACACAAAAATGCACAATAGGATGAATATGAAGAATAAAACACACAAATGTGTACCTGAAAACAGCCAGATAAATCTCTCAGCCCAAGAGTTTGAATAGACACTACAATCCCACAATGCCTTTATTTATAGGCACTGTGGGATGTTTTTATATTAATGTGATTCTATTTTGAGAAAATTAATCAAATAGTTAAACGGTTAAATGAAGGAGTTGTATGGCATTAGAATTTGAATTATATACAGGAAAATTAAAATTTAAAGATATTGAGTTTACATTTGTTTTTGACAAAAAAGAATTAAGATTAATACCTCCAAATGTAAAAGTAAATTTCACCGTGACGTGGGAGAGTGGAATTCAAAATTTGAATTTTGGATGGATTGAAAAAATCAATTTAAGATTGAAATAAAGTGGATTTGATGATATAATGAAAAAGAAATAATAAATCGTTGTAATGATACGAAAGGGATTAGTAATGGCAATCAGATACAACAAATTATGGAAGAAATTAATAGATGAAAATATGATGAAAGTTGACCTTAGAGATCAGGCAGGAATTACAACAAATGCACTGGCAAAACTAGGAAAGAATGAACATGTAAGTACGCAAGTTTTGGAAAAAGTATGTAAAGTATTGCATTGTGAGATACAGGACATTATGGAATTTGTTCCAGACGAGGAAAGGGAAGAACAGTAATATGGCTAAGAAGAAAACAACTGAAAAGGCATTGAACATAGATAATATTTTATTTAATTGTAGAGATTATTTGCGTGCGGCACGTAACTCCGGCTCATTCTTTGAAAAAAGAGATATGATGCTTACGCTAGTGTTCTTGAGGTTTATCGGCGAAAAGTATGAGGATGGAATTGAAAATCTAAAACGGACACTTAAAGAGCAGGGATTAGATCCGGAAGATGAGAACATTAGAGCAGCATTTTTTGATGATGCTACTTTTGCAGATGGTACATATAATTTACCACTAGAAGCAAGATGGTCGACTATTATCAGTACGCCGGCACCACAGCTTAATGTTGCACTTGATACAGCTTTACAAAGACTTGAGGAGGAAGATCCACAGTTGAAGGGCTGCTTTGTTAAAGGAACATTTACAGCACGTAATTTAGCAGCTAATGATATAAAGAAAATTGTTGATGAAGTGAACAAAATCAGTCATAAGACGTTTGGAGAGGAAAAAGACCTTATTGGTCGTGTATACGAATACTTCCTTAAGGAGTTTGCTGTAAATGCAACAAAGGAGGAAGGCGAATTTTATACCCCTCATGACGTAGTTCAACTTATTGCAACGATGATTGAGCCTTATGATGGAACCTTATATGATCCTTGCTGTGGTTCGGGAGGAATGTTTATTCAGAGTGCCGAACTTGTAAAGTCAAAGCAGGGAAACTTAAATGGCATCAATGTATATGGTCAGGAAAAAGAACCGGCTACATATCGCCTTGCAAAAATGAATTTAGCATTGCGTGGGATTAGCCATAATCTTGGAGAAGAAGCAGATTCATCATTTACGCATGATCTACACAAGGGGTTGCATTTTAACTACATTATGGCAAATCCACCTTTTAATCTGAAAGGCTGGTATAATGACAATTTGAAAAATGACCCTCGTTGGTCTGACTATCAAACACCACCTGAAAGCAACGCAAATTATGCCTGGATTTTGCATATACTTTCGCATTTGAAGAAAAACGATGGAGTTGCAGGATTCTTGCTTGCGAATGGGGCATTGAATGATAGTGATACATTGGAAATACGTAAGGAACTGATTCAGAATGATAAAATTGAGGCTATCGTTGTTCTACCAAGAGAATTGTTTATTACTACAGATATCAGTGTTACTCTGTGGATTCTGAATCAGAATAAAA
This sequence comes from Eubacterium sp. AF34-35BH, assembly GCF_003477765.1. Lineage (NCBI taxonomy): Bacteria > Bacillati > Bacillota > Clostridia > Eubacteriales > Eubacteriaceae > Eubacterium > Eubacterium sp. AF34-35BH. The sequence continues at coordinate 44,167 of NZ_QUDZ01000005.1, read as the reverse complement.
AAGGCGGAAAATACCATGGAAGAAATCTCCGAAACCGCGAGCATGAGATATTCTTTATGGATTTACGCCAATGGACAGAAAATGCCGTTAAGGGAGAGAGCAAAAAGAAAGTTCGTCTGGTTACAGCGCAGATTGAGAAAGCTGCTGATATATATCATACATGGCAATCCGAAGGTACTGAGGGAACAAATTATGAAATACCGGAACTTTATCGAAGTGTAGGTATTGATGAAATAGAAAGTAAAGGTTGGGCTCTCACACCAAGCAAATACATTGAGTTCATTGACCATGATTTAGAAATTGATTATGAAAAAGAAATGGCTCGTATTCAATCTGAAATGAAAGAGGTTATGAAACAAGAAAAGAAATCCAAGCAGATGCTGGAGGAAGCATTTAGGGGGATTGGATATGGAATTGACTAATATTAGATTGGGAGATTACATTGAACGCTCCACGATAAACAACAAAGAATTGAAGTATGGGGTTGATTTGATAGTTGGTGTAAATAGTCAAGGTGTTTTTGCAGCTCCTAAAGGTAATATAGATGGAGTAGATTTAAAACCTTATAAAATTGTCGAAAATGGAGCTTTTGTGTACAACCCAACCCGACTTGAATTAGGTTCAATTGCCTACCGTACTGAGGGATTATGTATAGTATCTCATCTATATATGGTTTTTTATCTGACGGATGAGGGAAAGAAAATCATTGATCCAATGTGGTTATATATTTATTTTAGGCGTTCAGAATTTTGCAGAGAAGTAAAATTTAGAAATTTTGGAAGTCAAAGACCAGAATTCAATTTTAATGATATGAGTGACATAGTTATTCCACTACCAGATATTGAAATACAGAAAAAATATGTAGATATTTATAATGCCATGCTTGAAAATCAGAAAAGTTATGAGTATGGATTGGAGGACTTAAAGCTTGCTTGTGATGCGTATATTGAGGATTTAAAACATGGTATACATTGCAAGGCAATTGGCCCATATGTTGAAAGACATGACGTAAGAAATAGAACAAACGAAATTAAAAATGTTATGGGTGTAAGTACGTCTAAGGAGTTTAGAGAACCTACTTCAAAAGTAAATAGAAATGAATTATCAAATTATAAGATAGTAAGACCTCGTCAGATTAGTTTTGTGCAAACAACACACAATGAAAAAGTATTTGCATATGCTTTCAATAACACCGAGGATGATATTGTTGTCACATCAGTAAATGAAGTGTTTTCGGTTGATGAGGATAAGCTTTTGCCAGAATACCTTTGTATGTTTTTTAACAGAACGGAGTTCGATAGATATGCAAGGTTTCATTCATGGGGATCGGCAAGAGAAACATTTACATGGGATGATTTAGTTAAAGTAGAAATTCCTATAGCAGATATGAAAACTCAAAAATCAATAGCAGATATTTACAAAGCATATAAAGAACGAAAAGCAATCAATGACAAACTTAAAGTAAAGATAAAAGACATTTGTCCAATTCTTATTAAAGGTTCTATAGAAAAGGCAAGAAAAGCAAAGGAGGCATAGTCTATGGCAAGATTAAAAGAATACAATGGTCATTATTGTGAATCAGAATATGAATATGCCTTTATTGGCTTTTTAGAAGCGGAAGGTTGGAAGTATTCTTCTGGTAATAATATCCGTCGTGTCACAAAAAGAGATGTACTAATTGTTGATGATTTTAAGAAGTTTATGGTAGACACCAATCCGGATTTGACCGAAGAGGAAGTGACACAGATTTTCGATAATGTCCGTCTTGTAGGTGCGGAAAGTGATTTTGCCACTTTGCACAAAGTATATGGATGGATGGTAAATGGTGTTCAGTTTACACCGCAGAATGAGCTACCAGGAATGATACCACTTATTGATTTTGAAAATTGGGATAAGAATATCTTCCGTGTAGTGAACCAGTTTACAGTAGAATATACAAACAATGGTCAAAAAGAAAATCGTAGACCAGATGTGCTCTTGTTTGTAAATGGTATGCCCTTGTGTGTTGTTGAACTTAAAAATCCCGCTGATGCCAATGCGACTATTTATGATGCTTGGGAGCAAATTAATATTCGCTACTGGAGGGATATTCCGCATCTTTTACACTATTGCCCTTTGGCTTGCATTTCAGATGGTGTGAAAACAAGATTAGGTACAGTGCGTACACCTTACGAGCATTTTTATTCTTGGCGCAGAGTAAATGAAGGAGACGCTGTATCCACCTTACCTTTTGCAGAAACAGAAACTATGATAAAGGGTGTTTATTCACCAGAGCGATTCTTGGAGATTTTCAGAGATTATATTTATTTTCAGGATAGTATTTATGATAGCGATGAGCAAGAAATTGTATGTCGTTATCCACAATTTTTTGCTACAAGATTACTTAAACAAAGTATTATTAAATCGGTAGTTGAAAAAAGTGGTAAAGGTGGTACATACTTTGGAGCAACCGGATGTGGAAAAACATATACGATGGCTTTTCTTGCACGTCAGCTTGCACTTCGTTGTACGGATATTCCGGAAATCGGTTCACCAACAATTATATTAATTGTTGATAGAGATGAACTGCAAAAGCAAGGTTCAAAACTTTTTACAAAGAGTAAAGAGTTTCTTAATCTGGGTGAAGTATCTGTTGTAAAAAACAGAGCACAGTTGAGGCAGGAACTTGGTGCAAGACAAAGTGGCGGTTTTTATATTTGTACCATTCAGAAATTCTGCGACAGGAAAGATGACAAAATCGGGCTTATCAATGATAGGCAGAATATTATATGTTTTTCAGATGAGGCTCACAGAACTCAGCTTGAACATTCTAAGAAAATTCAGTTTAGTAAGGATACCGATGAAAATATGAAAGCTATGGTTTCAAAACCATATGCAAAAGTATTGAAGGAAGCATTTCCTCATGCTACTTTCGTAGGTTTTACCGGAACGCCTATTGCGGAAACTTATCAGACCTTTGGTGAAGAAATTGATCGATATACAATGGATCAGGCAGTTGCAGATGGACTTACGGTTTCCATTAAGTATCATCCGCGTATTGCAAAGGTATTGCTTGATAATAAAAAAGTAAAAGAAATTGAGGATTATTATAAAAAATGTGCTGATGATGGCGCTACCTATGAGGATATCGAAGCAAGTAAGAAAGCAATGAGCTCTATGGAAGTAATTCTTGGCGAGCCTTCCAGACTTGAGCGTCTTGCTACAGATATTCATGACCATTATGTTTCATCTTGTGCAGGTGATCCAGACAGAATACAAAAAGCAATGGTTGTATGTTCTAATAGAAAGATTGCCTATGCATTATTACAGAAGTTTAAGGATAAATATCCGGAATGGTTTGAGGAAAAGAAAACACCGGATGGGGTTTCTGTAACAGAAGAGGAACTGAAAGAAGTGAAACCGATGCCATTTATGGCAATGGTATCTAGTGTTGGCAGTAACGATGAAAAAGATATGTATGATTATCTTGGTGGAGTTAAAAATGATAAGCGTTCAGAAGAATTGGATGCTGCTTTTAAACAGGAAAAATCAAATTTCCGTATTGTCATTGTTGTAGATATGTGGATTACGGGCTTTGATGTTCCTTGTCTTACATACTTATATAATGACAAGCCTTTAAAGAAGCATTTGCTGATACAGACAATAAGCCGTGTAAACAGAAAATATCCGGGTAAAGAATATGGTATGGTTATCGACTATATTGGTATTCGCGACAACATGCGTGAAGCTATGAAGGTATATGGAGGCGATACGTCTGTTGCACCGACAGCCGATGATGTAGAGCAGGCTACATCAGTGTTTAGAGAAGAACTTGAAGTATTGAAAAATATGTTCACAGGTTATGATTTATCACCATTTTCAAATCCGGAATGTGATCCGATAGAACGATACAGACTCCTTGCAAAAGCAGCGGAATATGTATTTGCGTCAACAGAAGAATTACAGTCGGAAGGAAATAACGGTGTTCAGAAAGTTTCCTTCAAAACCTATTTTTTAAAGACAGTAAAACGAATGAGGGGGGCTTTTGATATTTGTCAGCCTTCCGGTTATCTTGGAGAAGAAGAATCTGCCCTTGCACAATGCTTTATGGCTATAGCAGGTTTTGTTCGTAAGATGAGCGGAACAAGTGAAGTAGACACTGATACTATGAATCGTGCAGTTTCAAAGATGGTTGAAGAAGCTTTAAAATATAATCAGGTGGAAAGTGTTCTTGAAAGCGGAGAGGAAGAAGATATTTTTTCTCCGGAATATTTTGAAAAATTATCTGATGTCAAAATGCCGGCAACTAAATTGGAATTGCTTGTTAAGATGCTTCGAAAGGAAATTAAGGAATATGGAAAAGTCAATCGGTTAGCTGCAAAATCATATCAGGAAATGTTGGAAAAGACGATTGCAGAATATCATGAAAGACGTAAACATCTTACTGCTGAAGAAGCCGGTGAGGCACAGGAAAAGGCATCTGAAGATATAATTAAGATTGCAACGGAACAGGCTTTAGCTATTCTTCGTCAGATGAACGAAAACAGAGAGAGTTTTCGAAAAATTGGCTTAACATTTGAGGAAAAAGCATTCTATGATATTTTGATTTCTTTGCGTGACCAATATAACTTTGAATATGGAACAGATAAAGAAGTGGATGGTGTTATAGTCAATGATAAATGTAAAGCTTTAGCAAAGAAAATAAAAGATATTATTGATACAAAGTCTTCGTTTGCCGACTGGCTCAATAACCAAAATGTAAGAAATGGATTGAAATTGGAAATCAAAATATGCTTGGTGAAGAATGGTTATCCGCCACAGTATAGTCCGGAAGTATTTAACAAAGTTATGGAACAGGTGGAGAATTTTGAGGAGTATTCTGGAACAGAAGGTATAGGAAATGAAGCATCTACTTCTGGGAAAATTTATGAGTATAAGCCAGAGTATAAGGTGATGATGGTTGCGGAAGATTCGTCGAAGTATGGTGATTCAAAAAATAATCAGTAGGGAGGTGCTGAATATGAAATACATGTTTTTCTATGATGAAACAGAGCATAGTAGAAAAATTAATTATGAGACTGTTACTGCGAATAATTACTGTGATAATTTTATAACTGGAATTGTAGGGTGGAAAGCAGAAGAAAATGAATGTATTTCTGACAGATATCTTGCTTTCGAATCGAAGTATACTTATAGAAAAAAAGACGGAGAACTAAAAAGCCAGACTATGAAAGCAAAAGATTTTAGGCTGGGGTTTGCGTCTCTTAATAATCATACTATTGAGTTTTATGAAGACCTTGTATCATTGCTTGATGATAAAATAGTTATTTATTTCTCTGCGTTCAGCAAAATAGAATATGTTATTAACCAATTATTTGTAAATTATCACAGTTCTATGTTTATTAATGTTGATTATATGAAATACTCAATAATTAAGGCTATCAATATATATCGACCACAAAAGGTGATAGAAGCAATCTATAAAGAACCACAAATATTTGTTAAAGAACTACGGTCTTTTTTAGAAGATAGGATTATTAAAAATCAAGCGAATACTGCTTTGAAAGAGCATGAGAATCAAGCATTTCAGGAAATACTTTTACTGCTTGAGGACACAGAGGTACCCGAAACATTAGATTGGACCTATTTTGCACCTTTTGATGGATTTAAGAAATTGTTGACAGAGATGAATGTTAATGAATATCAGTTGATGATTGACCGAGAAGGAAAAGAATCGCATACATTGAATTCTGCAAAGAATGTAGGACTTAAAAATGTCATCGAAGAAGATTCTAAGGATTATGTTGGAATCAGAATGGCTGATATGCTTGCTGGATTGATATCTCGATTGATGCAATCATTGAAGATATCGTTAACTGGAGATTATAAAGATGGGAAAATGAAGAAGACACTTTTAGATTCGGGCTGGTTTGCATTGAATCAAAGAAAGCTTGATTTGTATAAAAAATTATATCGGGTAATTTGTGAGGTTAATGACTATTGGTACAAATCTTTTTCTGGAATTTATTCGGATGATTTAGTGGCTTTTGTAGCACTTCTTCAATTTATGAATCATTTTTCAGATGCAGATGAGATTCGTAATAGTAAGATAGAAATGCAACCAGAATATTACAATGCTTTTGTCTGCGAGAACTTGAACGAACGTTATAAAATAATGAGAAACAAATTACCGATTGATCCTATAGTAGAAGATGGCAAAGATTATTTTTATAATCAAAGAGGTGCAAAGGTTTATAAGGATATTAACAAGCAACCCATGTTGCCATTACATAGTGGACAAAATGAGTTTTATGTTCTTTCTGTTGGATTTTCACAGAATGGAACTCCATTAGTAACAATCTCTGAAAATGATAAGCCTATATGTTATAGGTTGCCAAATGAGTACAGTGATTGGACTATGACTGTTGCTGGGGTTTCCAGTATGGGTGAAAGATTATTTCCATCAAAAGTGTTATTTTCATTAATTGGTGGAAGGTATTTGGTTGATATTTTATAGATTTTAGGCATTTTAGAAATTTAAATATATAGTTTTGAAAAGTAGGTGAATGATGGAAAAGATTTTTTCGTATAATGTAGATATAGACAAAACAGCATATATGAATTGGAGAACCAGACAGCATCAACCCATTCATGATATGATGATTATTGCTGATGGATACATGAAGGCAGCGATAATGCTCGCACAGGACTGTTTGCAGGACAATATGGATAGGAAGGCTGATAGTGTGGTTTTCCCAATGTTGTTTTCGGCAAACCATGCAATAGAGTTGTATCTAAAATCTATAAACTGGTCTTTGAATATGTTGCTTAATGCGAAAGAGTCCTTTTGTGGAGGGCACGATATCAGGCAGATATGGAATACAGTAAAGAAACGTATGATAGATTTTGAAACCGATAAAGAACAACGAAAACAATTTAAGGAAATGACCAAAGAGCTGGACGATTATATTTCAGAATTATATGATAAAATCGATAAAGATCATAATGCTAATGCAAAGATGAAAAATATGGATTTTTCACGTTACCCGTTTAATGCCGATGACGAATATCATTTTTATATCGAAAATTATGGGAATGAAGTTGTTGATTTAGAGATGTTTGTGGAGATATTCAAAAAGATAGGTGATAACTTAAATTGTATTGCTGGATATTATGAAGAAATGGCAACATTTGTTCCTGATTATGATTGAGAGAAAGCATGGTAATAAGTTAGGGTACATATCTGTATAAAAGAGTGTTCACTATGTGAAGTAAGGATAGGAGGAAAGCATGAAAGTAATAGACGCTAACACATTTGTAAATAGTTTTAAAATTAAGCCGGATAAAAGTATGTCTTTCCTCTTGGGAGCGGGAGCATCTGTATCATCTAATATTCCATCAGGTGGGCAAATGGTATGGGATTTTAAAAGAACGTTGTATTGTACAGACAATAACATTCGGACAAGTTTGTATGGTGATTTGTCTAAGGAGAATGTACAGAAGGAGATACAATCATACTTTGACGGGCGAGGGGGATACCCGGAATTATGGTCGCCAGAAGAATATTCATTTTATTTTGAAAAGTGTTATCCGTCAAGAAGTGATCGAGAGTATTATATTCGAAATAAAGTACGAGATATAAAACCGTCATTGGGATATTTATGTATGGGGGAATTGATAGTCAATGGAAAAATAGATTTAGTTTCAACGACTAATTTTGATGATTTAGTACAAGCTGGTGTTCATTCAATTAATCCAGGGTTTTCAATTAAAACAATATCATCTGCGGTTAGCAATAGTGTCGGATTTGCGTTGAATGAGGGATTTCCTAATATAATAAAGTTACATGGAGATTATTTATTTGATAAACTAAAAAACACAGAGTCAGAATTGCAAAAGCTAGAGGATAAAATTGCAGATATCTGGAAGACCTCTATAAAACAAAATGGATTAATAGTTATAGGATATGCTGGCAATGATAATTCTGTTATGTCTGTATTGGAAGAATTAATCAATGAAGGCGGTATAAAGAAAGGGGTATATTGGTGTAAACCAAGAGGCAGTAAACTTAGTATAAGAGCATGCAAATTTATGGAGAACGCATGTAATGTTAATGAACAGTCAGCTGTGGTTGAAATTGATGGTTTTGATGATCTCATGTATAGTCTATATTTGGCTATGAATTTGGAAAATACCAATATTGATGAATTATGGAAGGGGCATGATAAAAAACAAGAGATTTTATATGATGCGATAGGAAGGCATACAGCATCAGCAATTACTAATGCATTACCAGCAATACAGTTTCCAAGAAAATGTTATGTATTTAGTTCAAACATTACCACTTGGAAAGAATTACGGGCAATAACAAATAATTCTTGTGTTGCTATTTTACATAAAGGAAAAGTATGGGCATTAGGTAGCAAAAACGGAATTTTAGAGGCTTTTGCAGATAAAAACATTAGTGATATTGAGGAAATGGATATTCCAATATATATGATGAAATTGGAACATTCGGATGTTATTGGTATGTTTTATGAGATTATAGAAAATAATTTGTTAAGCAAAGGCTTGTCTTCATTTGGAAAAAATAAGTACTTTGATAGAAATAGCAGGCGATTAAGAAACGGTTATTTTGTTTATGATGCAATTAAAATAGCGATGACATTTGTTAAAGATAATGTAGTTATGAATTTATTGCCTACAGTATATGTATTAAAAAGTGACGGATCTCAATTAGATAGATTTGCGTATCAGAATATTGTAAACAATGAAATGTCAACACTATATAATAAGCAGATGAATGAAAAGGTAGAAATATGGGTACAGAAATTATCAACGAACAGGAAATTAATCTTTGAATTAGGAAATGCTATATTGGAGTTTAGTACACAACGAATTCGATTTGCAGGAACAGGCAGCATTGATAAATGTTATCAAGCAAAGGAAACTGAACTTGCTTTTGACTATGAAAATGATAGTTGCATTGCAGTCAATCAATTAAAAGGTTTAATTAATTATGGACCATTAGAATCATATGCTAATCGAAGTGTACGATTAGCAGTGCTGTCGCCTAGAGAATGCGCAGCAGATATATGGAGGCACTTAAATGAACTAAATAAGCACCATGCAACAACTTTAAAGCAGGATAAGGCATTTTTACCAGAATATATAGGATTTCAAGATGTTTTTAGATGTGGATTGAATATTCCAAATGGAAATGATACCAAAAGATTTAAGGGTTATTCTTTAAGCGATGCTTTAAAGGCATCTGCTGAAGAGTTTTTTAATGGAATTTGTCGATATATTGATGTGATGGAAAGAGAAAAGCATGAATTTGATGTTTTGGTAATCTATATTCCAAATCGGTTAAGTAAAATGCGAGAACTGAAAAATGAAAATGTTTATTTTGATTTGCATGACTCACTAAAAATATATTGTGCAGGAAAAGGTATTGTTACACAGATAATAGAAGAAAGATCAGTCCATACTAATAGTGATATGGCAAAGATTATGTGGGGGCTTTCCACGGCTATATATACAAAGGCTGTTGGAAAATTGTGGAAACCAAAGATGACAAGATATGACACGGCGTATATTGGATTAAGTTATGTACAATCAATAAAGAATAATGAAAAAATATCAATTGGTTGTAGTCAGTTGTTTGACTCAGAAGGAAATGGGATGGAATTGTACTTACGTCCGTTAAAAGATCCACAGATTATACAGAAAAATCCGTATATGAGAAGTGGAGATGCTTGCCGCCTTATGAACAATTTGAAAAGAATTTATGACGAGTCGGTTCCTTTGCATAAACTAAATCGAATTGTAATACATAAGACAACACATTTCACAAAGGAAGAAATGGAAGGAATAACAAAAGGACTTGCAGGTGTGGATAATATTGAACTACTGCAAATTCAAGAATTTTCTGCGTGGCGGGCTATAAGATTTCAGAATGATGTTGCAACACTATTTCCGATTCAAAGAGGAACGGTTATTCCACTTGATAAAGATACATTTTTAATCTGGACACATGGAAGTGTTCAGCATGATGAATTGGCTGGAAAAAATTTGAATTATTACAAAAATGGTAGAGGAATACCTGCACCATTATTGGTAAAAAGATTTATGGGAAAATCATCGGCTCTGGAATTGGTCAATGAAATTCTAATGCTTACTAAAATGAATTGGAATAGTGGGGACGGATTATATAAAATATTGCCTGTAACGCTGGATTTTGCTAAGGCATTGTCCCGTGTTGCTAAGCAAGACTTAGTGGTCTATGATAGACCGTATAATTTTAGATATTTTATGTAAGGATTATCAATAATCAAGAATGAAATCTGTTTAAAGGAGTGGCATCGAATGATTAATATATATACAGAAAAAAAAGAGTCAAAAGATTGGATTCTTCAAAATGACTTGTATTTCAATTTGAATACATGTAATGAAGAAATGTCTGAAAATGAAATAAACCTCATTCGGCAAGTGGATGAGGCAAAACTGACACCAGATAAGCACATTGAAACAAAATATGGATTGGGCACAATACGTAATTTGTCATCTGGATGTAAGACATTACTCAATATAGTAAAGCATCCTGATAAGGTGGTGTGCGTAGAGGAATGTGGTCCAAATGTATTAAAATTTATATTTGCGATGGATGATATAAAGATATATATGTCACGCCCTACACTTGCAGAGATTCCGGATAATGTAGAAATCAGGTTTAATGATAAAGATATAGTAACCGGTAATTCAGGGTACAATGCTTGGTGGAGTAAAGAGTATGAAAGGAGAGAAGCGGATGATCTATAAGAATATTACATTTAAAGCGGATCCATTTTCATACGATTTGATGTTTGATGACAGAATAACTCTCGTTGGTGGAGATAGTGGCACAGGTAAAACTGTTCTGTATGAAATGTTAGAAGATTTAAGACTTACCGACCAATATAAAGCAATTAAACTGTTCAATTACAAATCAGATAATCTTTTAGAGGCAGTTAAACAGTGTAAGGACAATTTTATCGTGATTGATAATGCGGATATTTTGATTAATGATGAAATTAGAAGATTCATTAATTTCGAATTTTCCAATCAATATATGCTTTTTTTGAGAAATTGTGATGGGCTCAATGTATCGGATAAGAGCTTTAAAGTGTTGAAACTTGAAGATAACAGGATAACACTAGAAGAGGAGTTGTGATATGAAATATTTATGGACAGAAGATATAGGTGCAGGACTTCACTTCTGGAAACTGATTAATCAACTTTTCTTTGAAAATGCATTTGTAGTTGAAAGTAAAGAAAGCAATCAGGGAATCTTGGATGCCCTTACAGTTTTGAAACTAGAAAATGATGACGAGTATTATATTGCATTTGATTATGTAGTTGACAATCAGGATATTCGTAATAAGTATCGCTTGTTGAAATCAATAGCAGAAAAATCAAAAGGAAAGATTATACTTCTAGATATGATTTGTTTTGAACACTTAATTCTTGCATTTGACAAGCTGGTTACTTGGACGGGCACCGGTAAGGCAGACAAAATCAAGATTCGAGAAGATGTTTTGTCGGCAATTGAGGATCATAGAATCAACTTGTCAAAGATTAATGACGAGAAGTCGTTACAGTATTTAGCAGGGTTTAAAAGATATTCTACAGAGCGAGTGATGAAATCATTGGTAGGCGAATTTACACAAAATGAGAAGTGGTCTGTTAAAGGTCTGCTTATGGGTGAATGCTGGTATAAAGATTGTTGCGTATCTGAACATCCGGATAGTCTTAGGTGTGGAAAACCAGAGGTTGAAGGTGGAAGTGAAAAGATGAAATTATTGATAAAGACTAAAGCGGTTCAAAAACTATTAAATATATTACTCCATGAATGAAAATATGCGATATGAGGTTGACAGATAAAATGTAATTAATACGGAGGAACATAAAGGAATAAATGCTTATAAATAAACATATTTTAGATGACAAATATATTTTTGAACTTGCTTCTATTTTTAAAGAAAAAGGATGGACGATCGAACAAAGCACGGACGATGAATATTCAATATTTGATCTTTTTTGTGATCGACTTCAGTCTTTAGAATCAGATTCAGATAGAGATTTGATAATAGAATTGACTAAGAACTATTTAGTTGTAGATGTGGATGAATATTGTAATTATCTATCGAAAACTCTTAAGATTTTTTTTGAAGAAAAAAAGTATTTGTTAGATAATTTAGATACAATTCACGTTTTTCCAGTGCAAGATAAAGATTATATTGATAAAACAAAGAGCGGAAATATAATTTGTTATTTTTTACAGGGTATTGTATTTCGAAAGCTCTCTGTATTCCGTGATAAAAGAGTGAGAATTATTGAAACATTTAACGGCTTAGAAAAACACAAGGATGAAATTGAAATTTTAATGCTAGTAGATGATTATGTTGGATCGGGAGATACTGTATTAGGGTGTATTAATACAGTAGAGGAAAAAGGAATTTCAAAAGATAAAATTAATGTATTAGCTTTGGTATTACAAGAATGTGGAAAAAATGCTGTTGAAGGATATGGAGTACCTATATATGCATCTGTGATTAAGAATAAAGCTATTTCCGATAATTATGAACATGAAGAAGCTGAGAAGAAAGTTGAACAGATGAAAAAAATTAGTAAACAAATAAGGGTGAAAGATCATAATTTGTATTTGGGATATAAGGAATCAGAAGCTCTAGTTACAATGATTAAAACACCAAATAATACTTTGCCATTTTATTGGTATGAGGGAAAAAAGGATGGGAACATTATGCTGGCACCTTTTTCAAGGCGAAATAACGTAGGAGTGGATACATAAATATGAGTGAATATTTAATCTTTTTAATTTTAGATATTATTAATAAGAGTGCGTCGATAGGAACAATCCTCAAGTTGGGATATTCATATTCAGAAGCTTTAAAGATGTTTAATGAGTTGGAAAATATGGGATATGTATATACTGATGATGAAATTAAACAAGGAATTACACAGCGGGGAAAGAATAAGCTGTTAGAACTAGAGGAAAAATATCGATACAAGGAGATTGCAAAATTGGAACAATATAAAGTAGAAAAAATGTCACTTGAAGATATATATTTACCTTGATATAATATAGTAATCTTTGAACTGCTAGACTTATGCACTTTGTGCAGGGTTGTCGAGTCTGTCAACCTAAGAAGAACTTATTTTCAAGCCTGTGTAAGAGCAATCTTTATTTTGCAGGAGCAAAATCAAGATTGTTCTTACGTATTCGAGAATTCGGAGAATTCTCTCATCATATAACTGCATCAAATGAGTAAGCTCATTTGCCGTAGTTATATGACAGATACTATTTAGTAGCTGTTCCAAGATTTTTTGGAGGATATTGTGGACTGGGAAGATTATAAAAACGAGTTTATTAGAGTTGCGAAAAAAAATGAGAAAAATGAAGATTATTGTGACAAATGGTTGAAGTATGCAAAAAAATTGTATGATAAGCGTTTGCCAATAATTTTTAATCAAGAACACTTATGCTTGTTATTAGGCTATAAAAAACAGTATGTTTATAGTGTAAGTAATTCCCCTGCTGATTTTTATAGATATTATAAAATTCCTAAAAAGAATGGGAATTTTAGACAAATATCTGAGCCACTGCCCAGTTTGAAAGAGATACAAAAATGGATTCTTGATAATATTTTGGTAAATGTAGATACGAGTGTATATGCAAAAGCATATATAAAAAAGAAATCAATAAAGGACAATGCGCGATTTCATAGAAAACAAAAAGTGCTTCTTTCATTGGATATCAAAAATTTTTTTGATTCAATAAGTTCAGATAAAATATTTGATTTGTTTTGGAATTTGGGATATAAAGAGGATGTTGTTGTGATGTTGACAAATTTATGTTGCTTAAACGGTTCATTACCTCAAGGAGCACCAACCAGTCCTATGCTTTCTAATATTGTATTAGAGGATTTTGATAATGAAATTGGTCTATATACAATGGAACAAAAGATTAGATATACAAGATATGCAGACGATATGACTTTCTCTGGAGACTTTCATCCTGGAAAAATTATCTCAAAGGTAAAAAGACAGTTAAATGATTTAGGATTGAAGCTTAACGATGAAAAAACAAGAACTAGAGGACGAGGACAAAGACAAGAAGTTACTGGAATTGTTGTTAATGAAAAAATGCAATTACCTAGACCTGAAAGAAAAAAGATAAGACAAGAAATGCATTATATAATAAAATATGGCATAGAATCTCATCTTGAATATTGTAAAATAGAAAAAGCAAATTATCTTTCACATTTAAAGGGGAAGATAGAATATGGATTATTTGTTAATCCGTATGATTATGAGCTTAAAGAGTATTTAAGTTATTTAAATAATATAAAGGACTGATAAATACTTGTACCATTTTCGATGTTAATGTATAATGTCCTTATGGCAACAGTTTGGCAACGTCCATTCATAAGGTCAGAATAAATAATGTAATTGATATAGAAATATGCCCCATATTCAACTAATGCTTAATCAAAATAAGTTAAGTTTAACCTGGGACATAATGAGTTTGAATAACGGACAGAAATGCCGAAAGCCTGTATTTATGCGGACTTCCGGCATTTGTTTTATCGGATGGCTCTAGTTTGGCTCTATTTGTGGAGAGAGTAGTAGCAAGTTTAAGGAGAAATTATGAAAAAGATAATTATATTAAGGGGTAACTCTGGAAGTGGAAAAACAACAGTAGCTAGAGCATTGAAAAAGAAATAGCGAGAAAATGTTGTTCCGAATTAATGAAATTTGGGTTAATAGAGATTATTGGAAAGGAATACATGTTGACAGCACGGGTTTATGAGGCAGTAAAGTAAGATATTGAGTATACCAGAGATAAAACAGTACAGTATATTAAAGCAAAAGATATGATTACAAAATACATTAAATTGCAAGGATATATTAATCGTAGTACAGTACAAGAGTTGTGTGGATTTACGGATCAGCAGGCAAGACGTACAATTGAAAAAATGAAAGAAGAAAATATTATTGAAATGAGTAATGGTGGAAGGTATGCGAAATATATTTTAAAAGAAATTTAATTTGTTATTCAACTTGGCAATGCCGAGTTAGAGAACGAGTTAAAATGAGTGTAAAGACAAAAATTAGTAAATGTGTAGCTTTATCATGGCATTTTAACTTGTCATATTGAATTAGACGCCAAGTTAAAAGCCGAGCTAAAACTAAGATAAGTAAAAAGTGTTAATACTTTCAATTATATCAATAAGTATGATGTTGATTACATATTTTTGAAAATAATAAGAAAAAATTTCTTTTCTAATATATCAAAAGTAAAACAATTGAAAAATGAAATTGAGAATAATAAAAAGGAAGAGAAGAGATGTCTTTAAAAGAAACAGGTGAGTTAATTAAATCTATTTTAAATAATGTTAAAATAAGTTGGATTGGAATGGCAATAATAATATTGTTGCTTATTTTATTTTGTGTCATAAAATGGATTTTGAGTAAATATAAAAAAGGGAAAAGGACTATAAAAGAAAATGTAAAAGAGTTTTGTCGAGATTTGATAAATTTAAAAGTTTGGAAAAGAATCATTTTATGTATTGTAGTAGTGATTCTTTGTGTGCTTGTATTTGTATTTTGCTATTTGGTTAAGAAGCCGAGTCCATATCAAGAAATCGCTATATTGAATGATGAGAATGAGATTATTTATCCTATTGGTGTAGACATTCTCAATGAGAAAATAATTGGAGAATATACATTTTTTACATATAATACATCTCAAATGATTGGTGATAAAATTATTACATACCCAGTATTGTATAAATGGCAAAAAGGAAAAATTGCCGAGAAAATAAGTAAAGATGCTTGTCCACATTTTGAAGTGATAAAAAATAGTGTTATATATTTGAATTCAACATTGGCAGATCTATCACATGGAGAATTGTATGTTGCAAGACCTGATGGAATGAACAAAAGAGTTATGGAAGAAGAACTATATGATTTCTCAGTAGATGATGAATATATTTATTTTACATATTGCTTTGATACAATTGGTGCTGGGCTGGAAGGACATGCTTTATATAGAATCGATTTAAATGGTAATCATATGACTAGAATGGCTTACGAAATATCTAGTCCAATTTTAAAAGGTAGTCATTATAATGTTAGAATAGAAAATGGGTGGGCAATATATTCAAATTATAAAATACAGATTGAAAATGAAGCAAATGGATTAGAAAAAGTGGTGTTATTAGAAAATACAGATGATGATTGGATATATTATACTTCAAATAGGTTAATAAAAGCTAAGCCAGATGGGACTGAGCAAATAGTTTTAGATGAGGCTGATGACTTTTGGTATCAAATTGATAAAATTGAAGGCGAATATATTTTTTATCAAAAAGGAAATGATAAATATAAGATAGATATCAATGGGGAAAATAAAGAAAAATTAAATGATTAGTTATGAAATGTTCGGACGGGCGAATATTTTTTATTAAAAGAATTGTAATGCGGTGTTAATGCAAAAAATGTACTATATTGTAGATGAAGTATATATAAATAAAAAACAGGAGTGGAAGAAATTTGTTAATTAATTTATATGATAATCCTAGAAAATTGTATAAATATTATCCATTATCAAAAGAATATGCAGTAAAATTGGCAGATGATGAAAAAGGTACAGACATCTTAATGTTTGCGCCTAATTTATCAAGAGAAGATGCAAGCAGTATTGGAGAAGTAATAGATAAATGGAGAGCAATAGCATTAGATGGATATATATTTTATGCATCACCACAGTTTTTTAGGGTTGAATTTATAAGATGTCTATCATGTATTATAAAAATATATTAATGACTTGAGTATTCTTTCAAGTTTTTTCTAAAAAACTCGAAAGAATACTCAGAGAGCAGTTTAAGATATAGCAGTGCTATGTAAGTTTAGTTAAATTCATTCATAGCATCCACATATGCCTGTAATCCATTAGGTTTGCAAGCCAATTCAGCATACAGCAGAGGATTTTCTTGGGCAAGCCGATATAGATACGCAATGTCATCAGGTGTGTTGAGCAAGACAGCTGAATTGCATTTTTCACAACTGATAGTAAGAGGTGTGCCGGTATATGTATCATTGATGGCATTAACAATAACGGAATATGTGTCAGGTTCATACATACCAAACAGGTAACAAGGATTATTTTGCTTCATGATGTTCTCCTTCCCACAGATACTTAGCACCATCAAGCAGGTCAATGATGGCTGTAAGCAGATTGTTATAATCGGTCTGTAGTTCTTTGATTTCATCGCTTGTAGGAAGACTGTTTAAAGCTTGATGTTCACAGCATTCAATAAATGATTTTTGCATTTCAAGTAATTGCAGATACAGAGCATTAACAGTCTGCACAAGAGGATATATAGTTTCTTTCTTGCCGACAACGCAGATGCGATTATAGATGCAGGAACGGACAAAGTAATCTTTCTTCATCATGCCGCTGGCAAGGATACGAGCTTCGATTTGTTTGCGTTCAGCATCGCTAATTCTAAAACTTATAGTTGGGTGTTTGTGTTGATTGCTCATAGAAAAGCTCCTTTTATAGTTGGCGTAGCAGCAGGCACAGTTAAGCACTCGCAAGCCAAATTTGATTATTCGTTTTTAGTAGTAAAAGTAGATTATATCTGCCATGGATTTCGTAGAAGCAACATGGAATAATTGCAACTGATTTGCTACTAAAGTTTTTGAAAACGATATGAAAAGAGTAACATAAGATGAAACAGATGCGGTGGAATGCCGCATCAAATCAACATTTTTGATTTGATGATACTTCCTTTGGGAAGAGTTTGAGTAGCCGTTTTTTTGAATTCAAATTTTTAAAAAGCCTTTAAATAAAGGGCTTTGAACCACATAATTGTATATAATATTACCGAAGTGATACCAATATGATACCATTTCGGCAAATATAGGAGAAATAAGGCTCCAATGTGATTAATTAGTCACATTGGAGTCTTTTTTTCGTTTTATAAGTAAGTAAAGTAGTAGCGGTGCTACCACGACTTTGGGAAGAAATACATTTATATTAAAACTGTGGTCAATGAAAATAAAATAACAGTTTATAAAAAAAAGGAGATGAGAAATATGTAGCAGAATGATTAACGGAAAACTATTTGTGTGAGGTGTAAAATTGATTTACAAGTATGGCATTGTAGAGCACGTGTATATCATAGAAAATGGGATGCACATAAAAGAAGTGATAATAGTTAATATAGCCAATGGTTTCTATCAGATCTGCTTTACGGATATAAAAGGCTCAATTAAATTAAGAGAGTCAAGACTATATAAGACTATTGGAGAAGCAGCGACAAAGAACAGGGCTACGAAAAATGAATTTTGATACTACTATTGATTACATTGTTACAGGTAGGAAATGCATTGTAGTTGAGGATGAGGAACACTAAAAAAGTAGTAGTGGTGCTCCCACGTAATTTAGTTATAACAATAGTAAGATAAAAGAGGTTCAGGAAAGAACCAGAATCCTTAGAATCGAGGATTAGCATTAGAATGTGTAATGAGTTTCTACTATATGTAAATAGTTTGAAAATATGAATGAGCCGTGACCCATATTTGGTAGCCGTGATATTTTCATATACTGATGACGGTCAGATTGAAAGAGACTTGTTGGAAAGGACTTTTGGCGTTGTCTGATGTTGCTTTTAACATCCCAACATACCAGACGTGGTAACACATTCCTTTATTAGAGAAGGAGATTAAAATGGATAACATTGAAATTGGAAATAGAATAAGAGAAATCAGAATTAAGAAAAATATATCAGTTTTTGAATTGGCATATAGAACAAAAACAAGCCAGTCACATATTTATCAGATTGAGGGTGGTTCTCAGAATATGAGTATAGAATTATTATTCAAGATAGCAGACACCTTGGAAACTGATCCAAATACAATATTAGGAGTTAAGAACAACATAGCATCTGTGGATGAAGCATTAAATGAGCTTCCATTAGAAATGAAATCAAAACTCTCAGTACTATTCGGAGCAATGATTAATCAGATAAAAGAACAGGATGTAATTAATTAGATAAACAGACGATATGAACTATTTTTTCTTTCCTCGTGATTAGAAGTTCATATCATATTTGAATATAGTTTCTTCCTATAATTTTTTGGAGAACCTTCAGGAATGCAAAACCTGAAGGTTTTTTGTTTGTAATAACTAATAATATAATTATTTTATAAATTTAGGTCATAACATAAGATGTAAAATTGTGTGTTAGGTACTAGAAAAACAAATGAACAAAAGGGATTTTATATAGAAAAAAAGAATGCAAGACAAAGTGATTAAATATTATGCGTCGTGCTATTGTAAAAAAGTCAGCTTGAGAAAAAAAGTAGAAATTGTAGTGGTATAATGATATATAGGAAAAAAGACAATTTAATTTTTAATGGCGAGAGTAACTAGAAATGGATGCGGTAAAAATGTCACATCTATTTTTTTATATTTTATAAAAGAGGGTTAAAATTTATAGTATGATAGGTTTTATTTGAACAAAAGTGACGATTTACTAGGAAAGGGGTAATTAATGCACGTTTTAGTGACCGGTGATGTACATGGTGATATTTTGCTACTATTGGAAATGGTAAGGAGTATTGAGAATGATGAAATGTTGTTTGTAACGGGGGATTTTGGATTATTTTGGTTTGATATAAATTCAAATAGTGATAAATATACTATACTTAACAATATGCTTGAGAGCAAGAATGCATACATTGTCTTTGTAGATGGAAATCATGAAAATCACAATTTTATTAATAGAACAGAAATAAGTGAGTTCTGTGGTGCAAAATGCCATAAGTTATTGCCTAGAGTCATTCACATAATGAGAGGTGAAATAGTCAATATAGATGGAATCAAAATTTTTTGTTTTGGCGGAGCTTATAGTGTTGACCGCTTTTGGCGCGAGAAAAATAAAACATATTTTGAAGAAGAACTTCCTAATGAAAATGAGTACGATAGTGGACTAAATAATTTAATTAATGCAGATTTTAAAGTTGATTATATTATTACCCACACTTGTCAAAGGAGGCTTGTTAAGAAACTTGGTCAAAGACACAAAGCAATAGAGGAAATTAAGTTACAAAATTACATTCAATGGATAGTGGACAATGTAGAATATAAGAAGCATTATTTTGGACATTGGCATATGGATAAGAAAATTAGTGAAAGTGATATAGCTATATTTAATAATATCAGGAATATGCATACCGATGAAGTGGTTGGAAATTTTAGAAGAATAATGTAGCAGACTATTAGTTTGTTTGTAAAAAAATTAAGTTATTAAAGAGGTGCAAATGAATATAGAAATTTATTCAAAGAAAGCAATTGAGGAGT
Organism: Eubacterium sp. AF34-35BH; assembly: GCF_003477765.1. NCBI lineage: Bacteria > Bacillati > Bacillota > Clostridia > Eubacteriales > Eubacteriaceae > Eubacterium > Eubacterium sp. AF34-35BH. The sequence continues at coordinate 23,754 of NZ_QUDZ01000005.1, read as the reverse complement.
TATTAAAAAAAGTAAAAAAATTGAAGAATACAGCGGTTATTAGTTTTTATGATCCACCAAATGCAAAAGGAGAGAGGGCTACTCCCGTTGATTATTCAGGAAAAGCAGATATGCTATTTCAAGTAGCAGTAAATGATATTGATATAGAAGTATTGCCGGAATATGATTTGACTTTTGAAACATATTTTACAGAAGTAGATGAACTGGCAGAATTTATAGATGAGGCATATAATAAGAATATGGATATTATATGTCAATGTGAATATGGTCAAAGTAGAAGTGCAGCATGTGCAGCAGCTATATTGGAATACTACAACAAGAATGGTATAAGCATATTTGCTGATTATAGATATTATCCGAATCAGATGATATTTAATAAAGTTTTAGATGCTTTAAAGAAATATAACAAGATAAAATAAAAGTATTATATATTAAAATATTATACTTACATTACACCTTGTATGTGTTATAATTAAAGTAATTATGAGAGCGGAAAAATTGGATATATAAGGTCATTAAGATAATGTGTAAGAAAGGGACGAAATATGAATTACACTATACCACCAAAGAAAATGATTATAATAAATATTTTAGACATTCTAAAACGTTATACTGATGAAAATCACAAATTAAGTCAGAAACAGATAGCTGAAATATTAAAGAATGAATATAACACTACTGTTGAACGCAAAACTATCAAAAGAAACATTATGAACCTCATTGATTTCGGATATGAAATTGAATACACAGAGACGGTTCGTTATGTAAAAAACAGAGAGGGGGTTAAGGAAGAAAGCTCGATATTATCTGATTTTTATTTAAAAAGAGAATTTACGGACAGTGAGCTACGACTTTTAATTGACAGTTTATTGTTTAACAGATATTTACCAGCCAGACAATGCAAAGATATGATTGCTAAGATTGAAGGTTTATCTAATGAATTCTTTAAATCACGTGTTAAACATATTCAGAATTTGCCGGACAATATGCCACGCAATAATCAGCTATTTTTTACACTGGACATATTGGATGAAGCAATAACAAAACACAGGAAAGTTGCTTTTACATACAATGAATATGGAACGGACAAGAAACTTCATCCAAGAAAAAGTGAACCTTATGTAATTAATCCATATCAAATGGTGGCTGTTAATGACAAATACTACTTGATTTGCAATGTGGATAAATACGATAATGTGGCACATTTTAGAGTTGACCGAATGACAGATATAAAGATGCTTCAAGAAAAGGTTAAACCGCAAAAACAGGTTAAAGGCTTGGAAAACGGAATTGATCTTCCAAAACATGTTATGGAACACATATATATGTTTAGCGGCGAAAGCATACGTGTGAAGTTTAAAGCTAAAAAATACATATTGAGCGAAATCTTTGACTGGTTTGGGAAAGAGGTTCAGTTTATGGACGAAACAGACGATGAAGTAACATGTTCGGTGTATGTGAATGAAATGTCAATGAGAAAATGGGCGTTACAGTATGCGTTGCATGTAAAGGTATTAAGTCCACAAACGTTAGTTGATGCAGTTAAAGACGACTTAAAAGCAGCATTGTTGAACTATGAAGAAAATTAATGAGTAAGTTACTTTAAAAAAATGTTAAATTAAAAAAGCAAAGGAGAAAACATATGAGAATTTTAAATCATGACATGCAAAGATTTTTGACTTATACAAATTTTGAAATTGACATTGATAATGAAAAGGAAGATATTTTAAAAAAATGTATTAATAGAGCGTATAGGGATTTGTCAAGAAGAATACCTTATAAATACTCACTTTCGATGATAAAGAATATGAAAAAAGAAGATGCAAAGATTTTTAATAATAAAAAGGAAGAGTTTAAAAATAGTGTATATGAACTATTTAAAGAAAATATAAATTCAATCACAGAACCTATAGAATTGATTGAGTTAATTAAACAAAAAGCTGATGAACAAGATATATGGACAAATGAAAAAGGATTTACATATGGTCTTTCTCAAAAATGGGTAAATATGACGTTGAAATATTTATTGATGTTTGATGAATGCCCTATCAGTAAGGAAAAATTAGATGTTCCGGTGGATAGTTATATTATCAAAGTAGCAAATGCTTCTGAAGAAAAAAATAAACTGGGCTTGGATTTAAATTATTGTAAGTCAGTTAAATGGAGTACATGGAATGACATTACGGAATATACTATTTTCCAAGACAAGATAAGAAAGAAAACAGAAGAGAAAAATTACGAAACAAAGATTGATTGGGAATATCATGCATGGTTAGAGCAGGCGAAAGAAAATAAATAGAGAATAAAATTGTGATATGAAATTTAAGTCAGAAAAAATTCTTACATCAGTTGTAGGTAAAGAAAAGGTGATTTATATTCCGGAAGGTTTTACACATATAGATGAATATGTATTTGCTGAAAATTCAAACGTAGAAAAAGTAGTTATGCCAAAAACTATGAGAAAAATTGGAAGAGAGGCTTTTGCTGATTGTGATAATTTGAAAACAATAATTTTTAACCATGGAATAGAACAAATAGGTGAGGGAGCGTTTGATGGATGTGGTAACATAAATAAAATTAGAATACCTGGAACTATAAAAGAAATCGAGGACTATGCATTTGAGGGATGTCGTAAGCTTGATAATGTTATGAATGATTTGATGTTAAAGATAAAATAAAATTTCATAGGACAAATTTGTCTCATCAGTTTTGCTATTCTTCTTATAAAGATTTTGTATGAACTATTTATAAAATCGAACTTACTATAGGAGGGAAAAGATGGGACTAAAAATTGACACAAATACGAGGCGCACAGACTATTTCAATTTAGATATGTTGCTTTCGGAGTTACCATTAAAACTAGAAATGTTGGGGTGCTCAAAAGAAGCTTATGATGAAATGGAACAGTTATATTACGTAAGTTTTACACCTAAAGAGGAAAGGCAATATAAAAACGAAAGTTTTGCTATATGTATTTTGAAAGATTTTTGCAGATTGGAAACACCAATTTTAGAGAGATATATCAAATTACTAGTTTTTTTAGATGATGATGATAGTCTGTTTGATTGGGACAAAGAAATTTTAAAGGAAGAATTGAACAGGATAAAAAAAGTAATCAGTTTGGAAGGTGAGTATGATGGAATGTATGTAACTGAAGATGGGCAAATATATAATCAAATGTATAAGGCATTAGAACATGCAAAGGAGAATCCACTTATGTATACTTGTTACGAAATACATAAGAAAAAAGAGTGGTCAAAAAAGGATGAGTGTATATTTTGGTATAATAGATCTTGCCAATTAGTAGGTTATGAATTATTTGAAAACGAAGGAATAAATGAAGAAATTAATGAAGAAATTAATGAAGAATTTTGGAAGTGTAAAAATTAGAATTAGAAATAGTTTTATCGGAAAAGAATATAGCTTATTCACAGGAATAAAGTGTACACACATAAAGAAAGAGAGGAAGTTTTTATGCACACAAAGGAAGATATTGTTAAAATATCAGAAGAAAATCTTGATATTGCAAGAAATGAATTGATTCAAGCAATTGAATTTAATAATGACTTTTTGCTAGATGAATGTGAAGATTTAAATGATGTAAATGAGTTACTAAATATCGATGATCTTGTATTTAATGATAAATATGATCATGTACTATATGACAATGCAGAGTCAAAGATTTACTTTAATAGAATATTACGAAAAATATTAAAAGGTAATTCATCAAAGCATGCACTTAAACAACAATATGAAGCAGTTATAAAATTTATCAGAAGAGAAAAAAGAAAATCCAAAGAAATTATTCAAAACGAAACAGAATTTATTGAGGAATGTAATGCATTGATTAGTTTAATTGACGAATTGAGAGGAAAAAATGTTAAAAGGTAGAATGATTTATTTGGATGTAGTAAATCCTAGTTGCTGTTAGAATTAGAAAAAACACAGGCGTTTTAAAATTGATTCGCCTGTGGTTTTTTACTGTAAAAAAGAATTTATAATAATATTCTATAAAAAAATTTTCCATAATAAACATTGAAATATAATTTAATTTTGTCCTTTACTAAATTAACAAATACTTTATGAGTTTTTAAACCATTATCCAGTTCAGGATGAGAAACAAAACAGGTAAGAAGAAAACAAATATAAGCTTGACTTTTTGTTAAACAAAAAATATAATAGCAACATAGGAGGTATGCATATGTCAAAGATGGGAAGACCAAAATCAGACAATAACAAAGATAAAATTGTTGCTGTAAGGCTTACTGATGATGAGCACAAAAGACTTACTATGTATGCCGAAAGACATTCACTAAATATGTCCGACGTTCTGAAAAGTGGGTTATACAAGATACTTGAAAACCAGGAAGAAGATGAACAATAAATATAGACAAATTTAATTAAAGAAGTTTAGGTGGCTACCAATTGGCTACCACTTAAGCGATTAATCACAACAATACAAATAAATGTAAACAAATTCGATTATATAAATTGCCGATTTTAAAGTGATTACAGTGCGTAATACGTCAGGAAAATCGGAGTTTGAATAGACACAAAAATCCCACAAAGCCTTTATTTATGGGCATTGTGAGAGGTAGTGATTATATCGTGGCAACGATATGGCAACACTAAAACAATTTACCCATATGTATAAATGAAAAAACCTTACTGATTTTGAGGAGTCAGTAAGGTTTTTTTATGCTCTTTTATAAATCAATTAGTTTATGATATCCGTGAGTATTAGCCGGATAGTTGTATCTCCAATTATCGTATTCTTTCTTGGAGATTTCTCCGGCATCAAGCTTGGACTTCATCTTTGCCCAGGACTTTGCCTCATGACCTAAAGCGTCGTGGATGGCACCTAAGTCAAGGGTAACATGACTTCCTTCCTGTCTGACGGATATACCATAAATATCTTCAAGAGTGAACAGAAGCTGCATAATTCCCACATGAGTATCAATGTCAGGAACATTAATGGCCGCAGGAGAAACTTCCAAAATGGAAGAAAGAGTTTCAATCAAATCGTCCTTGGGAACACGTTTCTCTGCTTCATATTGAGCCATGCGGATATCAGCAGTACTTTCCTTAAAACCTAACTGAACTCCCAATTCCTTTTGAGTTAAACCTTTACGCTTGCGAAAAGTTCTAATTCTTTCACCAATTGCCATAACAAACCTCCAAATTAACATAAAAATTCCCAATGTGGGATAACTTAAACAAATTCGCTATGGTCAGTATAACATAGGTAAAAATGTATATCAAGAAAAACTTAAACAAAAAAAGTTAATTCTTCTATTGACTTAAACTAAAAAGTTTAATATAATGCACATTATCTTAAACAAATATGTTTAAGAAATATAATACAGGAGGAAAAAAACATGGAAAAGAACTTTATGACAGTCGACGATGTTGCCGAAGAACTTTCTGTTTCAAAGTCCAAGGCTTACAAGATTGTAAGACAGCTTAATAAGGAACTGGAAGAAAAAGGCATCATCACGGTAGCAGGACGTGTCTGTACTTCTTATTTCAGAAAAAAAGTAATGTACAGCGGTGATTAGAAAATATTTATTAAAGGAAGGTGATGAACATGAGCGTTTATTCTTACATGGCAAATAATAAGAAAAAATGGAGAGCTGTTTATCGCTATACTGACTTTACCGGAAAAAGAAGACAGACACAGAAAAGAGGCTTCAATACAAAAAGAGAAGCGGAGTTTTGGCTTGAAAATAAGAAGAAAGCCGAAAACGGACAATTGAATATGACATTTGGAAGTTTTTATGAAATCTACGAAAGGGACAAGAAGGCAAGGGTAAAGGAAACCACCTTTGAGACAAAATCATATGTGGCAAGAGATAAAATCCTTCCTTACTTTAAGGACAGAAGAATGGATGAGATTAAACCAAAGGATGTAATGGAGTGGCAGAATGAACTGCTTAATTACAGGGATGAAAAGGGAGAGCCTTATTCATCAGGTTACTTAAGAACAATTCACGCACAGCTTAGCGCAATATTTAATTTTGCAAAAAGATATTATGGGCTATCCACAAATCCTGCAGCAATAGTTGGAACAATGAAAAATGACGTTGAAAAGGAAGTGGAAATCTGGACAAAGGAAGAATACCTGAAGTTTTCGGAAGCAGTCATGGACAAGCCATTATCGTTTTATGCATTTGAAGTATTGTATTGGACAGGTGTTAGGGAAGGAGAACTACTGGCACTTACTCCGGCAGACTTTGATTTTGAAAATAACACAATGAGAATCAACAAGAATTATCAGAAGGTAAAGGGGCGTGAAATCATTACTTCTCCAAAGACAAAAAAGAGTAACAGGGTGGTGAAGATTCCACAGTTTCTGGCAGATGAGATTAAGGATTACATGAAATGCTTTTATGACCTGAAGCCTGACCAGAGACTTTTCTTTAAGTCAAAAGGGTATCTTGGACACGAAATCACAAGAGGCTCCAAGAAGGCAGGAATTAAGAGAATCAACATACACGCCCTTAGACATTCACACATTTCACTGCTTATGGACAGAGGATTTTCAGCACTTGACATAGCTGAAAGGGTAGGGCATGAAGCAATCAGCATTACTTACAAATATGCTCACATGTATCCAAACAAGCAGGATGAAATGGCAAGAAAACTTGAAGAGGAAAGGAGTCAGGAATAATGGAAAAATCATTGGACAGTCACGGTCGTTGGAGAAAGAAGATAGTAGCCTTCAGGGTTTCTGAGGAAGAGGCAAGGATCATTGATGACAGGGTTGCCCTGTCAGGACTGACAAAGCAGGAATACATTATCCGCAGGCTGTGTGAAAAGGAAATTGTGGTAAATGGAAATCCAAAGGTTTACATTGCCTTAAAAAACAGACTTAATGACGTGTACGAGGAGTTAAAAAGAATTACAGGTGCAGGTGAGGTTGATGATGTTTTGTTAGAGGTAATTGAACTAATCGGCATTACCATGAACGGAATGAAGGAGGATAAGAATAATGAATAATAAAACAACAGTGACTACCCTTAATGTATCTGTTGGAGCAGATAACGGGCAGTCACCAAGTGTTACCAAACACAGTAACAGTATAACAGATAATAATTGTGTCCGCAATTTGCAATCCACCGGTACCCCGGTGGGTGAAAATCTGGAAACAGTATCAATGGAAGAACTTTATGACACGGTATATCCCATTAAGAAGCCCTTGGTTGAGGATTTGATTTACAACGGAGTGTATCTGTTTGTCGGTGCACCAAAGGTTGGAAAGTCGTTCTTAATGGCTGAAATAGGTTTCTGTGTAAGTGCAGGAATTGACCTTTGGGGGCATAAGACCAATCAGGGAACAGTGCTGTATCTGGCACTAGAAGATGATTATGCAAGACTTCAACAGAGACTTTCAAGAATGTTTGGAATTGATGTGGCAGAGCATTTTTACTTCGCCACACGTTCCAAAAATCTCAATGAAGGTCTGGAAGAACAGCTTAAAGAGTTTCTTGTGGCGCATGCTGATACAAGACTTGTAATAATTGACACACTTCAGAAAATCAAGGAAATAAGTGGAGATAAATTCAGTTACGCAAACGATTATGACATCATTACAAAGCTAAAACACTTTGCTGATGAACATAACATTTGCATTCTGGTGGTTCATCACACAAGAAAGATGGATTCATCAGATGCCTTTGAAATGATATCGGGAACAAACGGACTGCTTGGTGCAGCTGACGGAGCTTTCATCATGCAGAAGGAAAAAAGAACTGACCTAAAGGCTACCGTTGACATAACAGGAAGAGACCAACAGGACCAGAAACTTTATCTTAAGTTTGACCCCAAGTTGTGTTTGTGGAAATTTGAAAAGGCTGAAACAGAGCTGTGGAAAGAGCCGGAAGACAAAGTACTTTCTGCTGTTAATACATATCTGATGGAAGCAGGATGTTTTCAGGGAACAGCAAGTGAACTGATGGACAAGATACCGGAGATTAATTTAGTTCCGAATCAGCTGACCAGACAGTTAAACATTAAGGCAGGAAGGCTGTATGAGGATTATGGCATCAGGTATGACAATAAGCGTTGTCACGATGGCAGAATCATAACATTGGAATATGAAAAAGAGTAAAGCGTGACGATGGTGTCGATGGTGTCGATGGTGACGATGTTTTATGGTACGTAAATCATCGTCACAACCGTCACGCATCGACACGGAACAAGATTGATTACAAAACAGTGAGGTTTGAAAATGAGCAAAAACAGAATGATAAGCAATGAATTAATGATGGCTTTGATTAAGTATCATGTATTAGACATAAAAAATAATGAAGAAATTAATAATCTTATAATTTCTGAATTGGAAGAAAAACTAAGCAAGATGTCAAGGCACGAGGATTACACAAAAAGTAAAATGGCACCTACAAAAGAAGAGAGGGAAGAGTACAGACAGAAATATCTTGAAGCCGTTGGAATGCACTGGGACTTTAGATGGTAGTAACAGCTTGCAACATAATTAGATTTCCCGTTGATAATATCAATACCTGCAAGTGACACTTGCAGGTTAAAGAATAATCAGGGAGAACCAAAAAGGATTGGTTACAGTTAAAAGTTAGTGACATCATGTCACTAAGAACCGCGGGACCCGGAGTCCCGAGGTTAAACATAATATAGCTGCCATTACAATTACAGCAACCACTAAATGCCATTTGACAGGTTATGAGTAAAGCATTGATAGCAGCTATATAAGCCCTCGGCAGAGCCCCCGCAGTTGTGTCTATGACAGAACTGCTAGGGGGTTATCAATTATGGCAGAGCCAAATTGAAAAGAACCACCCGTTTTCAATATGCCTAGGGCAGACAACTAAAGACTAACAACGTGCAGGTGTCACCGCACGTATCAAAACAATAAAAGAAAAAAGGAGTGAGATTATGGCAGGATTATCATATTCAGCGCACCTGAGTCAGAAGAACAGTGCCATTAACAGCAAGGCAAAACTCTCAGGTGTTGCAAAGCACAATTTACGAAAGTACCGCTCCTTGGAATACGATAAGGAGAACATTGTAATTTTATGGGGTACGGATAAATTAGTGCAGGATGTAAAAAAAGTATATAAGGAACAGTTTGACGAAGCAGTCAGGGAATATAACAAAAAGCAGACAAGGGATGACAGAAAGATTGATGATTATTTTGAAAAGACAGCAAAGTCAAACAAGGACATGGCAGTGGAACTTATTTTTCAGATAGGAGACAAGGAGTTCTGGGATAAGAATCCTGACAAGCGAAGAAGGATGGATGTTGCATTTAAGGAAATGCTTAATATGTTACAGAAGGAAGCACCAAATCTTGTTGTGGCAAATGCAGTAATACATTATGATGAGGCAAGCCCACACATGCACGTGGTGGCAGTTCCCGTAGCTGACGGATTTAAAAAGGGAATGTCAAGGCAAGTGTCAAAGAGAAAGGTATGCACAAAGGAATTTCTTGAAAAAGTACTGCAGGGCAGAATAAGAGAATATGCAGAGGACAGGTCATTCACATGGATTGGAGAGTTCCTGAAAGGAAAAGAAAAGGGCAGAAATAATGATTTACAAGTTGCAGAATATAAAACTCTGGCAGAAACAAAAAAAGCAAATCAGTTAGCCAGGGAAAATGCTGAATCTGAACAGGAACTTAAGGAAACGATGATTAAGCAGATAGCGGCTGAAAAAGAATTAGCAGACATGTATGAGGAATTAAAAATAGTTGAAAATGTGGCTGACTTAGGAAAAAATGTGAAAAAACTTGAAACCATGATTAGAAAAGGACCGGACAATCCAAAGGAAATCATGTCTGCCAAGAATTATCGGGAAAGGATTGTCATTCCATTTATAGATAAAATGTATGATGCATTTAAAAATGTGGTTAAATTTGCAAAGGGATGTTTTGCGCAACTTAAGGAACTGACAGAAAAATATAATGAACAACTTGAAGTAAATGAAATGCTAAGGAAACAAAATAGCAGACTAAGAGAAAGCATTGATGAGCAGGAAAAAGAGATTGACGGACTGTATAATGACAGGAAAAAACTTGGATATTTTAAGAAATTCCTGAAGAGGGAGGATTACAATAAGGTAATTGAAATGGGTGAGGAAAATTATAAGAGAAATGTTAGAAGCAGGTAACGTATGTGATAGTATAAAAATATATAGTTAGATATCAGACACAAAAATTAGTATAACCAATACTATGTACTAAAAAGAATCAATCATATTGGAATATGATTGATTCTTAAGTTAGTTAAGTATAAAGATTTATTTTTTTGTTTTTCGTTGCTTAACGACAATATCGTCTCCGATTGCTTTTTTAGCAGTGAAATTTCCTACGTGGTCATCAAAAAATAAATCTTTTTCCCATACTTCTCCAGTTGTAATAGAGTAAATAGGGTATATTTTTATTGTTACAGGATATTTGTAAGTATTACTCCAACTTATACTAAATTTATTTGTTTTGGTAACGTTGTATCCCAACTGTGCGTTTAATATTTTTGATGTAACTCCACCAGATGCAGAAAATGTGTTACTTATGCTAACGCTTTCTGAAATTTTTACTTTTCCAGCAGGTCTTTTATATTGTCTTAAGACATTACTTTTATCTGTTTTTCTAGTTACTTTTTTGTTTTTTATACAATAATCATCACCAAAATATAATGTTTGTATCATAGCATTTTCGTTAGGAACATCGATATGTCTGTATATTTCTATTACATCTGGATCGTATTTCAATCCCATTGATTCTTGGTATTCTTTTATTTCCTGTTTATTTGTAATATGTATAGTTCCTTCCTGGAAAAATTAATTTGTTTTTGTAGCTATTTCAGCATTTCTAACTTTGTCATAAGTCAAATTATCTCCAAATGTAGCTGCGGATGAATTAATAGAAATACATAATGTAGTAATCATACAAATTGTAATTAAGCTTAATAATTTCTTCATAGTGTTTTACCTCCTGTTATTTGTTATCAATCTTTAATTTCCCGAGAGAATAAAAGTATTGCACACGCGATATAAATAATTGATATAACGATTTCTAAAAAATTCAGTGAAACAAAAGGTTTTGTATTTATTTCATATAATGATTTTATGCAAAATATCATAATCATTGCATATCCAATTAAGGTTAATAAGATATTTTTCTTGGATTTATTTTTCTTTTTAACAATAAAAAAAGAAAAAAATGTAAATGATAACATAAACAAAAGCAATGCTATATTAACAATTCCATACAAATTATAATAATCGATGAACCCTATAAAACCTGTATACCAGGTTCCAGATTCTGCCTGTCTGGCAATGGGAGTTGGAAAAAATGTTGATATTAATTTTATTAGTATAAGGAAAATGATCGAAACAGTCATTCCAGATCCAGGCAATATGAATTTGAGATGCCTTTTGATTGCAGTGGATTTTGTGCCTACATTTTTATTATTTGCAATCTTATTGTGTTCGTTACTAAACTCCTCCTCAAATTGGTCTTCCTTATCATCATTCATAAGATAATCTAAAGAGCAATCAAAAAAATTGCTTATCTTTACTAAATTATTAATATCCGGTAGGGTTCCCAGTTCCCATTTTGAGATGGCTTGTCTGGATACACATAACTCAGAAGCTAGTTGCTCTTGCGACAAGTTATTATCCTTTCTTAATTTTTGCAATTTACTAGAAAACGTCATTATTTATATCTCCTCTCCTTCTTGTTTTTTGTATAGTACAATAACTCAAGCTACCAAATTGCTTAAAAAGTGAGCACCCCCTATCTCGCAATCTATAAATTTTGATATGAGTAAATGTACTGTTACAAATTTTAGTGAAAAAATGAAAATCCTCAACCATTTAAAGTTGGAATTTGCGCAACTCACAGTAGCATCTTGCCTATTTTAGGCGTTTCTCTTGTATTTTTCGTATGTAAATTCTATACATTTGCAATTTATAATATCATAAATATTAGGAGAGATTCAAATTATTTTGAAGCATTTACCTTCGAGAGTATCTATTAATTTTTTATCTGAAGTGTAAAAAATTAAAAATATTTTGCAAGGATTTCTGTACGTTGTAAAACAAGAGAAGATAGAGAAAGTAAGAAAGTATATTGATTAGTGGCAAAAAATAAACCAAATTGAAGATAATAAAAATAACTTAATGAAATAAGAGATAACTTATGTTATAATACCCTCGTGGCAACACTATGGCAACACGAAATCAGAAGGATAATACAAATAATATAATATAGGTAAGTTAACAGATAAAAACACACAAAACTTAAACAAACATGTTTAAGTCGAACCCGGTACAAGCCGAGTTTGAGTAGCCGAACATATGTTCAAATACTCCGATAAATAAAGGCTTTGAGACATATAGGCTTTAAAACGTGAAGTCAATATGCAGTAAAGCCCCATAAATAAAGGATTCTTTAAAACTAAGACAGTTTTAAGGAGTCCTTTTTTAGTGCAAACAGCTAGGAAAAATGGGCATCCTGGCTGTTTTTTTTGCAAAAATAGTAAGCATTTTATGCCGCCGGAGAATTGATTAGCAAGTTTGAATGGAGGAAATAAAGATGTTTACATTACCCACAATAGATACAGTTGGTACAGGAATAAGAATCATGGATTTAAGAAAGAAAGCAGGATTACCTGTCAAAGATTTACAGATGATGCTTGGATTTGCAACTCCAAATGCAATATACAAATGGCAGAATGGTGCTGCAATGCCAACACTGGATAATTTGATCGTGTTGGCAGCAATATTTAACGTACCTATTGACGACATTATCGTTATTGATAATAAAACGAACATGCAAATAGGTGCATGAAAAAATGCAGACTCAGATAAATGAGTCTGTGCAAGGTTCCCTAGTCTAAAGGTTAGGACGCAGCCCTTTCAAGGCTGAGATGCTCGGTTCGAGTCCGGCGGAGATCATTATGGCTCCTTCGTCTAAAAGGTTAGGACGACAGTCTCTCAAGCTGTAAATGTTGAGTTCGAATATCAAAGGAGTCATTTTATGGGTAGATCGCATAGTGGCAATTGCAGCGGACTGTAAATCCACCGACTTCGGTCTACGTTGGTTCGAGTCCAACCCTGCCCACTTTTGCACATATAGCCAAGTTGGAAAGACAACAGACTGCAACTCTGTGAGGCGTAGGTTCGAATCCTACTATGTGCTTATTGCCCTTTAGTTTATTTGGTAGAACGCCAGATTCTGACTCTGGTGGAGCGGGTTCAAGTCCTGCAGGGGCAGTTGATTGTCTCTTAGTTTATTTGGTATAACATCAGATTTTGACTCTGAAGGGTAGGTTCAAATCCTGCAGAGGCAGTTATATCAAATGGGAGATGGCTCCCATTTGATATAAGCTCCGTGAGGATTGCAGAAATGCACATTTCGCAGCAAGAACGCTGAAGCGTTCTTGAATTTTGGAAAGATGGCCCAATGGTAAGGCAGCACATTGCTAATGTGTCGTACAGAAATGTATTGGGGGTTCGAGCCCCTCTCTTTCCGTTGCTACTAAAAAAGAAAAATATATTTAGATTTTGCAGAGTCAGACGGATTGTTTGGCTCCTTTTTGTTGTCATCATGACAGCAAAAAAGCTATTTTTAGTATGTGAATAAAAGCCCATAATAACGTTTGTTATAATAAATTATATATGGTAAAACCATACATGATTTAAGACATATGATTTCACCATATTTTATGTATGGAAATTTGGGGGTATCGCTTCTTGAAAAAAAGATGTAGTATGAAGATAAGCCGATAATAAATAAACAGGAGAAAGCGATGTTTAAGGTTGAAGATAATAAGAAAAAGACAGGAAAATATCTGAAAAAATTAATATTAGATAAGTATAAATCTCAGAGACAATTTTGCAAGGCGTTTCTTGAGATGCGCGATGGTAAAGTAGATGAAGCATTACTAGAAAAATTCACCACTAAAATATCTGCAATAACAAGAGGAGAGGGAACAGTTCAGACTTATGATCTCCCAATATTCTGTGAACTTCTAGACGTGTCCTGTGAACAGATTCTTAGTGCCGGTAAATGTTATAAGCCGGTAAAAAGTCATATTACAAATTATGAAGTGGCATTCTCAAAGGATAAAAAAGTCTGGGAATCATATATGAACCGAGAGGATAAACTGTTTTTAAATTATGATGAATATGGTAAATCTGTGGTTGATTATGCTCTCGAATTTCATAACTATGATTTCATTAAGTATCTGATGAAAACAGGGCATCTTAATTTTGTGGATAATAGTAAGTGGGAGAGAGAATTTACTTTTGGTCTGTCGACTGACATTAAAAGACGAGAGATTGGATATAACGATATTTGGCCGATAGCACACAGATTAGGAGTACCTGAAAGTTTAGTATATGAAGAACGATTAAGGACAAAAGCTATAACTTTAGCTATTGAAAATCATGATTATGAATGTTTGGAAGAATTAAAGGCAAGAATCAATCCAGCAATATATAACTTAACTATATTCGATAACCGTGGGGAGTGGTTAGAAGAGCAAAGGGATGATGAGTTGATTGAAACAATAGCAAATGCGGATGAAAAAATAATTGACTATTATACAGAAGAATTCGTAATTGAGGACATTAATAAAAGAGAACACACTTTTATGTTTCCGTATTTGAATAGAGTTGTTGCAATTATGATTAAAAATAAAAATCCAATGGTTGGAAGTGTATTAGATAAAGCTATTAAGCATAACAGGGATGCTTTGGAGCAATTGAAACAGCAATTAGACGAATATACAGATATTCTTTATCGAGAAAGAACGGCTATGTTTAACGATAAGGATGACGATGAGTTAATCAAAGAATATAAAGAACAACGTCATCGTGAGGCTGAGTATTGGGCTAAGCAGGGATTATATTATAAAGAAGATGATGGAATGCTTTCTTATCATTACAGTCCGGATAAAAGAAAATTTGAAGGAATGCTAACTAATATTATCTCGGTGGGTTGTAAATCAAAGGACACTGAAATTGCTGAAAAGATAAACGAATTAAATGGATTGGTAAAAAATATTATTGAATTAGGTAAACATGAATAGGAAAAACGAGCGCAGGAGGTGGAACGGCATGAGTATTTTTGATTTAGAAGATGGCGATTTTATCTTTGGAAGCGGAGATACTGGATTTGATTCAGATGGTCATATGATGAGCAGAATGTCTGATAATATGGCTCTTGATCTGGACACAGGAGAAATACATATGGTGTCAGGCTGGGATGATGACGATGAATATGATTGGTAAAAGAAAACTAACGTATGGTTAGGGAGTCAAGATTTAATGTCTTGGCTCCTTTTTTATTGCCATTGTGACAATGCAAAACTTGTCCCTCCTACCCCACAAAAACAGCCAAACTTGTCCGTGCCACTTTTAGGAGAATTCGTAAAAGCGTGTTATCATAGTTGTATCAGAACCGGAGCTGATAAAATCAAAAAAGAAAAATATTAAACGCCAAGAAATGACTCAGACGTGAGTCATACTCTTGGCGTTTTTGCGTGATAAGCCATCACGCGACATAGACATGAGTAGGCTAGCATACGGAATGTCTATGGCATGTGATGGTCAACAGACACCGAAATGTAGCGAAGCGGAATTGAGGTTGCTGTTGGAAAGCGAAGCTTTCTTATCAGAAAAAGAATTTGTTAGGAGGACACATTTTATGAATTACGAAGAATTTAAAGAGAGAGTTCAGAACGAATTCAAAGATAATCTCGGTGAAGGAAGAGAATATTAGACCTTAAGAAATTTACACAGGATATGATTGTAAGCAACGGGAAAGATGGAATTTTCAAGATTTAACTATGTTAGAGGAGAGAAAATTGAAGAACAGATTTAAGATTGGAGACCACGTGTATATAGTTGAATGTGGGCTGTATGCAAAAGAGGTGGTAATCGTCGGTATAGCCGGGGGATTTTATCAGATTTGTTTTACTGATAGACAAGGTTCTCTCAGACTTAAAGAGTCCAAGCTGTATGCGACGAAAGAAGAAGCAGAGTCCGTGTGGAGTTCCCACCGGGCCGCAACACAGAAGAAAATTACACAAGAGAGAAAAGGATTTCATTCTCCTTATGCTTATGAATGGTAATTACGCAAAGTTCCGTGTGATGATTGCCAGTCAAGAATCATAGCTATAAGAACGAATTAATTGTCAGAAATATTGTATAGTATTTCTGACATATAGAAAAGTAAATAGGTCCACCTGATAAGGGCATGCAGTTACCTTTGGTTTCTTGGTAACTGTAGGAGCACCAGAGACGCAGGGGAAAAATCAGTCAGAAGTTATTAACTTACTGGTTTTCCCTTAGCGTCTCTTTTTTGATGCACAAACCTGCCGGTAATATTTGTGCTTGCACAAAATAGTACTTGGCGGGTGCAAGGACAGTGAGAAACTTTGTTTCGAACTGTATTTGAAGGACTTGTTCCTTCAAATGGAACCAACTCTGTATTTTCGTTATCAGGTGCAGAACATATGACCTTTCTGGTCTTTCCCAGAAAAGATTAAGTTATGTTATATTACGATGTTAAAGAAAGTGGAAAGAGAATGAAGGAATTAAGAAGAGCGTGTGGACACACGCAGGAGACAATGTCAGAGGCACTTGGTATCAGTCTTGATGGTTACAAGCAGATTGAGAGAGGCAGAAACGGAGCAAGTATTGATACATTGCTTATGATTGCAGAAGAGCTTAACACAACTGTCGATTATCTTATTACCGGTAGAAATTGCGTAGTAGTAGAAGCTGAAAACAAAGATGAATAGGGGGGAGTACCACTCCCTCTTAATCAACTTAAAGTTGGGTTAAGATAAAGGAGGTTCAAGAAAGAACTCACCGCCTTTCAAAAGCGTGTGAGAAGTTTCTACTATATCAGACATGGTAAATCCGGAAATTTGCTATGAGCCAGTTGCAGTAATGCACTGTGAATCTGAAATAGTTTGCAATACCGGAAGGCATATTGGTTGCCTTTGCATATACTGATGACGGTCAGAGGAAAGAAACGTTTGGATTGACTTTTGGCGTTGTTTAATCAATCTTAAATGCACCAGACGTGGTGCAGCATGCATTAAGGATATTACAGGAGAGTACATTATGGATAAGAAATTTGAGATTGGAAATAAGATTAGAGAAATAAGAATTAAGAAGAATATATCAGTTTTTGAGCTGGCATATAGAACAAAAACAAGTCAGTCGCATATTTATCAGATAGAGGGTGGCGCACAAAACATGAGCATAGAGCTACTATTTAAAATTGCAGATACACTGGAAACAGACCCTAATACAATATTGGGAGTAAAAAACACTGTGGCTTCTGTAGATGAAGCATTGAATGAATTGCCATTCGAAATGAAGTCAAAACTTTCAGTATTATTTGGAGCAATGATAAATCAGATAAAAGAGCAGGAAACAACTAATTAGACAAATAGACGGTATGCGTTGATTATCGTTCGTCAATTCATATCATATTTGAATAGATTCTTCCTATTTATTTCTCAGAGGACCTTCAGGTGTAGACCTGGAGGTCTTTTGTATGCTGTAAAATTATCCTTCATTGCAATAATGTATAAAATTGATTATATATTATTTGCAATATATGGTAAAATAAGCATATTAAGTATATGAATTATAAACGGAAGCATAAATAAGAGGAGATTTAACATTGAATACTAAAACAGATAAAGCAAAACTAAAGGAATTTTTACTTAACGTGCATGAAAAACATGTTATTGAATTAAAGAAGGCAGCAGAGTTACCAAAAGCATTTTGGGAGACATATTCTTCTTTCTGTAACACATGCGGAGGAATGATAATACTGGGAGTTGAAGAGGCAAAACCGAAAAATATTATTTGTGGTGTTAAGAATGTTGAAAAGACTTTAACAAGTTTATGGGACCAACTTTCCAATACAAATAAGGTAAGTTACAGAAATATAAATAATGATGATGTGAATACATATGATATAGATGGGAATATTGTAATTATAATAAATGTAAAAGAAGTTCCGGAAATGGTGAAGCCTGTGTATATAGATAATAAAATAGAAAATTCGTGGATACGAACCGGTGATGGAGACAGAAAGGTTACTAAAGAAGAATTAGCTAGCCTAATAAGAAATGCTCAACCATGTCAGGATAGTTTGGCAGCTGAACGGTTTACAATGGATGACTTGGATTATGATTCTATAATTTCATACAAAGAAAAAGTTCATAAAAGATATCCAAAGAAGAGATATAACGAAATGAATAACGAGAAATTTCTGACTGAAATTGGAGCTTGTTTCGTTGACAGAAATACAAATGAGTTAAAGATAAAAAAGGGAACGGTTTTGTTTTTGGGAAAATGTAATTCGATAAAAGAATTATATCCTCGATATCATGTGGATTTTTTTAACAGACGTGGAAATAATCCCAGATGGATTGACAGAGTAACTGATGATGAGCCTAGTGACTATGAAATGAATCTATACAATTTTTATTCAATTGTATATGAAAAAATGAAAATGTTGTTGCAGGAATCATTTAGTTTAGATAACGAGCAACTAAGAATTCCAATATCTGATTTTGATGAAACGTTAAGAGAGTGTTTAGTTAACTGCATTGCACATGCAGATTATATTCAAGGATATCCGTCAACAAAAGTTGATGCGTATGATGGTTGGTTTAGTTTTATCAATCCGGGAAAAATGTTGGTTTCAACAAAGCAATTCGCAATAGGTGGAGATTCAAGACCAAGAAATGAAGTTATAATGAAGTTACTTAGACTTTTAGGAGCATCTGAAAGACAAGGATTTGGAGGACCTCTAATATATAAAAATGCAAAGAAAAATGATTTCAGAATGCCAGAAATAACAACTAATATAGAACGTACGGAATTAAAGGTTTGGAATTTGGATTTAGTGGATTCATATCCGAATTTGACGGAAGATCAAAAGAACGTATATCGCATTATAGTCAAAAGTGCGAAACCTCAATCTGTGAATAAAATAAAGGAAACTTTAGGAATGACGGAATACAATGTAAGAAAATGCATTCAGAGCTTAGAAAGTGAAAACTTAGTTAGAAAGATTGGTAATGGTTCGTCAACAAGATATATAGTTGAGATGGAAAGTGTAGAATATTTAACACAATTACAGATGGCTATGGATACTATTAAAAAAGTATTTCGTTAAAAATCTCGTGTAAATCTTGTGAAAAAATATAAAAAATGGCCAGAATTCCTTTATAATAAAGGAAATTTGTCTCGTGATAATCTCGTGATAATCTCGTGATTATAATTTATGGAGAGATTGAAAAGTTTGCTAAACATGTATGAATATTGTGATAATGCATGGTTGAGGTTCGCGATAATTATACATAAGCAGATTTTAGAAAAGATGGATATAAATGTAGGATATAGCACAGAATAGGTTGCAAATAAAATAGGATTAAATGAACCGAGAACAAGATAGTTATTGAATAAATTAGTAGATATGGAACTAATTAGTTTGTGAGAAAATTACAAAGAAAGTATTATAGAGAATAAATATATTTTAATTATATACGATAATTATTTGTTTACAAAAGCATAGGTATTAAATATGGATAATGAAGAATATAAAGAAGATATACAGAAATTGTCTGTAGAGGCAATATATAATAAATATATTATTAGTGGTGATATATGGTATTTTAGAAACAAATATGGATATAATTGGTTTGAAGAGTATGACAGATTTAAGATGTTTATTTCAAATAAATTAGGAGTACACTATAATGATATCGCAGTAGCAGGAAGTGCAAAACTGGGTTTTAGTTTAAATCCAAAAAAAAATTTTAGGGCATTTAATGATGAATCTGATATAGATATAATTGTAATTTCGCAGAAATATTTTTACCTTTTTTGGGATTCTTATCGAAAAGATTCGTACGCTGAAATAAGAACGCCATATTTTAATAAAGTATGTTTTAGTATTTTTAGAAAATATATTATATTTGATGGATTTTCTAAGACAAATCCAGAATATTTGAAATGGCTAAAAAAAACGCAAGGTTTTGAAAAAGATTTACAATTAGATTTTGAAATTGAAAATGATATACATTATAGAATATTTGAATCGTGGGATGCTGCAAAAGATTATTATATGTCAAGCATTGCTAAAGCAAAAAAAATAATACAGGAGAAATAATATGATAATAAATGATATGATAAAATATGAGAATCAAACAATAAAGTGGATAGCCACAGAATTTAATAATGGAAATTTGTACGTTGATGATAGTTTTCAGAGAAGATATGTATGGCTAAAGAAGCATCAGATAAGATTAATAGAAACGATTTTGATGGGATATGTAATTCCAGAAATATATATTTGGAAAGTTGGAACTAATCCCGATACAGGGGACACTAAATTTAGTATTGTCGATGGACAACAGAGAATTGGAGCAATAGTGAGTTTTTTAAATGGTGATTTTAAATTGAATAAAGCATATTTGAGTGAGAAAAATGCAAATTATTCAGGAAAATATTTTTCAGAATTGACGCCAACAGAAAAAGAAAACATTTGGGGATATAGTTTATCATTAAGGAAAATTTTGCAAGACGTTAAAAGAGAAGATATTGTTAATTTGTTTCTAAGATTAAATTCAACGGATAAGTCACTTAATCCGCAGGAATTACGAAATGCAGAGTATGATGGCTTATTTATAAAAAATGCGATGGAAATTGCTCGGTTTGATTTTTGGCAGAAATATAGGGTATTTAGTGCAGACGCATTAAGAAGAATGGGTGATGTAGAATTTATAAGTAGTCTATTAATATTTTTAAGAAAAGGAATAGAATCAGAAATAACACAGTCTGGAATTAATCAGATGTACGACATGTATAATGACCAGTATGATGAAGCAGAGGAAGATAAAACAAATGTAGAATGTATACTTAATCAGATGGATAAAATAGTTGCAAAAGATGAAAGCGGAGAGTTTGCAAAATTTGTAAGGAAAAATACACATTTATATACTATTTTTATAGCTATATACAAAATATTGTTAAAATATAAAAATATGTCAGGCGAACAAATAAAAAACATTATTGAGTTTTATAGTAAATATGAAAATAGTTATGACAAAATTTCGATGGAGTATAGAGAACTATTTCAAGAAGGAACACGAGCAAAAGCAAATAGAATAAGGAGGGTGAAGATTTTAAGTGATGTAATTGAAGGCAAAATAAAGATCTAACTATAATAGTTATTAGCTAATAAAAATGATAATATAGTAAAAATTAATTTAAATTGTTCTAAGCATTCGCATATTTTTAATATTATATATCCTTAGAGTAAGGTTAAAATATATCAAGAATATACTATGGGATATTTGGAAAAAGTAGACAACAATATTCAATTGGAAAATAATAAAGTAACAGTGCAATGTATTATAGGATTAATAAGAGTAATAATTTGTAATAATAAATGTAATAATAAATCAGGTACTTCTACAAATAACCTTTGACTTATTGTTAAACATAAACTATACTATAACCAAAGGAGGTATACATATGGCAAAGATGGGAAGACCAAAATCCGACAATGCCAAGGAGCGCATT
This sequence comes from Eubacterium sp. AF34-35BH, assembly GCF_003477765.1. NCBI lineage: Bacteria > Bacillati > Bacillota > Clostridia > Eubacteriales > Eubacteriaceae > Eubacterium > Eubacterium sp. AF34-35BH. The sequence goes on along the minus strand of NZ_QUDZ01000005.1, from coordinate 2,151 downwards.
GTTGCTGTAAGACTTACAGATGACGAACACAAAAGACTTACTATGTATGCCGAAAGACATTCACTAAATATGTCCGACGTTCTGAAAAGTGGGTTATACAAGATACTTGAAAACCAGGAAGAAGATGAACAATAAATATAGACAAATTTAATTAAAGAAGTTTAGGTGGCTACCAATTGGCTACCACTTAAGCGATTAATCACAACAATACAAATAAATGTAAACAAATTCGATTATATAAATTGCCGATTTTAAAGTGATTACAGTGCGTAATACGTCAGGAAAATCGGAGTTTGAATAATGCAAATTTTGCATCACAGTGCTTGTGGACTGGAGGGATTAACATGACCAGTAATTGGTATTATATGCCTTGTATACAGGAAATTGGATTCGCATACACAAAGAGTTGGACAACGGTTGTGGAACAAAGAAAGTATGTAAAAAAATACTTTAGTAATAAATCATTTAAAATTGTAAAAAAAGTAACAAAACAGCAAATGAAAAACTATATAAATAGATTTCATCCAAAAGTTGGTGATATGATATATTTTTATTCCAGTAAAAAGAAACATTATTCTCATACAGCCATAATTTCTTCGGTAACAGCAGATAAAATTAATTATGCTGCACATTCAGACAGTCGTTTTAATAAGGACCTTCGAGAACCGTTACAAGGGGATTATTACGATCATGTTGAGATATGCCACATAAAGGAGAGAGGAAGTTTGTATGAATAAAAAAAAGATAATATGTGTTACGTTATTAATAATATCAATAATAACAATAGTTATTATATATCCTGTAAGATTTTTCTATTTAGATCAAATAGGAGATATTTTTACTAAAACAATTTTGACTGAAAATTGTAATAGCAAATATATTTCTGAAGAAGATAGTAAAAAAATCCTAAATAACATATATTGGGATGATAAAAATCACATAGTAAAATCAGTAGAATGTTCATATGACAATGAAAACTGGATTAATAAACATGTTAAAGTAGCTGTTTATCTTGAAACTAGTGAAGGGAAAAAAGAAGTATATTATAAATGTTATTTCAAAATTGTTGGAGTCAATATATATATTACACAAATTGGAATTTATTTAGATGAAGAAGGGAGTGTGACAGATTTAGATTAAATTTAATTTAATCTAAAATATATAATCTACATAAATATGACTTTTGAAACGGTAATAATATACCGTTTCAAGAGTTATGACATCTGGTACATGTATGATTCAGCTAATAATGTTATCGGCTTTGAATACAGCCAGTTAAGTGAGATAAACGAAACATTAAAAAACACAAGAATCTATTATGAAAAGAACCTGCAGGGAGATGTGACAGGTCTGCTTGATGCCAGAGGAGCAGAGATTGCTTCATATACATATGATGCATGGGGAAATGTCATCACAGATACAGAAAAGAGTTTCTGTTATGAAGGATATGAGGTTCCCTTTGAGTTAAATCATGTATTGTACAGAGGATACTACTATGACAGAAGTTACACTGATACTGAAAGCGATACAAATCTTTATTATCTGCAGAGCAGATATTACGATGCAGAGGTGGGAAGATTTATAAATGCAGACAGCATATGCAATCTTGGGATTAGTGGAACAGTGTTCGGATTTAATTTATATTCGTATTGTGACAGTAACCCTGTAGTTTATCAGGATAAGACAGGTGAAGCACTAATAAATGTTGTATTTGCAGTTATATTTGGCATTGCAGGTTGGCATTTTGGTGGTTGGGTAGCATATAATGTTGTAAAAAAGAAAAATTGGAAGTATTGGGCACTTAGATCAGCTATTGCCGTTGGAGGAGCTGCAATCGGTTGGCTTGCAGGAAGTTTGCTAGCAAAAAGTGTTGCATCATATTTAAAAATGTATCCAGATGTTGTTTTTAAAATGACGGCAAAGATAGGATCAAGTTCGTTTTATTCGATAATGAAACTTTTAGGAATAAATCCATTTACCCTTTCCATGGATTCAGGCAAATTTATTGGTGTGGCAAGAGCATTAAACTCACAGAAAATAACACTTTCATATGAGTGGGCAGTTAATTTATATAAAAAAGCCACACAATTTGGATATATGATGTGACCCCAAAAAGTTAGACTTTTATTGCGTAACAGGTTTTAATATCTG